>NZ_CFKZQR010000007.1:0-74514 GCF_985070215.1 Mobiluncus sp.
CCCACGCCTGCGGCCTGTTCCAGTTCCAGAGACGCCAGCCCTCGGCGCAGCCGCCACAGTACGCTCAGCTCTTCCTTCGTGAACAGCACCTCTTCGTGGCGAGTACCCGAAGCATTGACGTCCACCGCCGGGTACAAACGCTTTTCGGCCAGTTCGCGGGACAGTCGCAACTCCATGTTGCCGGTGCCTTTGAATTCCTCAAAGATAACCTCGTCCATCTTGGAGCCGGTTTCGACCAAGGCAGTAGCGATAATCGTCAAGGAACCACCGTTTTCAACATTGCGGGCGGCACCAAAGAACCGCTTGGGCGGGTACAGTGCGGAGGCATCCACACCGCCGGAGAGAATCCGGCCCGAAGCCGGGGCAGCTAGGTTGTAAGCACGCCCCAACCGGGTGATGGAATCCAGCAACACCACGACATCGCCGCCCAGTTCCACCAGGCGCTTGGCCCGCTCAATGGCGAGTTCTGCCACCGTGGTGTGCTCTGAGGCAGGGCGGTCGAACGTCGAGGCAATAACCTCCCCCTTGACCGTACGCTGCATATCGGTGACTTCCTCCGGACGTTCATCCACCAGAACCACCATGATGTGAACTTCGGGGTTGTTTATAGAAATCGCGTTGGCAATTTGCTGCAAGATGATAGTCTTGCCAGCTTTCGGAGGAGACACAATCAGGCCGCGCTGGCCCTTGCCGATAGGAGCCATCAGGTCAATAATCCGCGGAGCTAATACCTTCGAAGATGTTTCCAAGCGTAGCTGTTCATCAGGATACAACGGGGTCAGCTTGGAAAACTCAATTCGTTGCGAGGCCTCCTCAATGCTCTGACCGTTGATGGACTCCAGATGCACCAGAGCATTGTGCTTGACGCGGCGTTCTTCACCTTCACGAGGCTTGCGCACGGCACCCACAATCGCATCGCCGGAACGCAGTCCCCACCGGCGCACCTGACCCAAAGTCACGTAAACATCGTTGGGTCCGGGAAGATAACCGGAGGTCCGGACAAAAGCGTGGTTTTCTTTCACCTCCAAGATGCCGGCAATGGGCAGTAACTCTTCAGGGCTGATTTCCTCGCTACCGTTATTGTCGCTGTCATCGCGATCGCGTCCACGATTACGGTTGCGGTTACGCCCGCGGCGATCATTGCGATTACGACGGTCATAGCGTTCGCCCCGGTCGTCTTGAGTCTGTTCGCGCCGCACGCTGGCTCCCTGGGCCACCGCTTCCAGCTGAGGATTGTTTTCCGTGGCAGACTCGGCATCATCATGGTTGCGTTGACGACGCGAAGGCTTAGCCCCCAGGTCATGCTCCAACGCCGCCTTTACGTCAAGGGGGGCAGCCGCGTTTTCGGAGTTTTCTTCGGCGGCAGGTTCGCCTGCCGGTGCGGAAGCGCGACGGTGACGACGCGCCGCACGCTCCTGACTCGCGGAAGATGCAGAGTCTTGCTCACCATCATGTTCAGACGCCCGAGACTGTTCCGGAGTCGCAGTTTTATGGGGTGCGGAGTCAGCAGATGCACCTCCAGACTTCTGTTTTTCAATAATCGCTTCAATAAGTTGCGGTTTTCGAGCCTGAGAAATGCCTTTAATGCCCAGCGACTTTGCCAGTTCGCGCAGTTCGGAAAGCTTCATAGCAGCCAGTTGATTGTCGTTCACAAGTGTCCTTATCTCAAAGGTTAATGGGTAAAAACTTGCGCAACGTTCCCAAATACGAAGGTTCGCAAGCAGACCGACTCAAGAATACGAATCGGGTTTGGCCCGGAAGATATCTACGGACCCGCGGCTGAGCCGTGTTGATAAAATCATACCTCCGCGCTAAGGTTTCAACAAAACGAGTATCAACTTCGTGAGCGTGACCCCGTCATGACCCGGACCACACAATGGTCTATCAGGAACGGAAGCTACAGCAGCAACGCAACTTCGGGGCACTAGGGAGTGGTTTCCGCCGCTTCATGCGTTATTTTCACATTCAATGCTTTTGCGGAACTGGATTTTTTATCTCCCCATCCGAAAAACTTCATTATTCAAAGAAAGGCACTCTAATGAAACGCATAATTGCAGCTGCTGCAATTTCAGCACTAACCTTGGTCGGCATGACGGCCTGCACTCAGCCCAGCTCAGGACCCGCCGGCGGCGGTAACACTGCCACCGGAGACACAATCAAAATCGGCGTGAACTACGAGCTTTCCGGTGCGGTAGCCACCTACGGTAAACAAAATGTTGACGGCATCCAACTGGCAGTTGATGAAATCAACGCCCAGGGAGGTGTCAACGGTAAAAAGATTGAAATTGTGAAATACGATTCCAAGTCAGAGCCGGCCGAAGCCACTACTCTGGCCACCAAGTTGATGAGCCAGGACAAGGTCCTCGCCATGATTGGTCCGGCGACCTCCGGTTCTTTCAAAGCAGTCATCCCCGCCGGTAACCAGAATAAAG
This sequence comes from Mobiluncus sp., assembly GCF_985070215.1. Lineage (NCBI taxonomy): Bacteria > Bacillati > Actinomycetota > Actinomycetes > Actinomycetales > Actinomycetaceae > Mobiluncus > Mobiluncus sp. Next base: position 2,433 of record NZ_CFKZQR010000007.1, read on the forward strand.
TTCCGGTGATTTCCGGATCTGCCACCGCGGATGACGTCACCGTCACCGGCGGCAAGCTCCAAGAATTTGCTTTCCGCACCTGCTTCTCTGATTCCTACCAGGGCGGCGTGATGGCCCAATACGCCGCTGAAAAGTTAGGTGCCAAGACCGCGGTCATCATGGGAGACACCTCCTCTGACTATGCGAAAGGCCTGGCCAAGAACTTTAAGGAAAACTTCACCAAATCCGGCGGTTCGGTCGTGGCGGAAGAAGGCTACGTGGCTGGTGACACCGATTTCAAGGCGACCTTGACCAACATCAAGGGCAAGGATTTCGATGTGCTCTATATCCCCGGCTACTACCAGGAAGTCGGCCTCATCATCAAGCAAGCCCGCGAGCTGGGCATTGACGCCAAGATTCTGGGAGGCGACGGCTTTGACTCCCCCACCCTTCTGGAACTGGCCGGTGCCTCGGCGTTGAACAACGTGTACTTCACGTCGCACTACTCGGCTTTGGACACTTCCAACACGAAACTGCAAGACTTCATCAAGACCTACAAGGATAAGTTCGGCGAGGATCCGTCCTCGTTCAACGCCCTCGGCTACGACACGGCTTACTTCGTGGCCAAGGCGATTGGTGAAGCGAAAGAGTTGAACGGTCCGGCTATTGCCGAAGCGATGGCTAACGCTAAGGGCTTCGAGGGCGTGACCGGTTCTTTCGATATGGATCCCAAGACTCATGACCCGATTAAGACGGCGGTCGTGGTTTCCCTGAAGGACGGTGTCCAGGACTCCGCTGAGGCCTACGCCCTGAAGTAATCGAGTGTTTCCCAAGGGCGGGGCGGCCCCGTTGACCCGAGTCTTCACCAGGTTCGGGCTCCCCACCCTCGGGACCTCGAGAAAGAACGTTCCTCATGGATTTGATACTGCAACAGCTGATTAACGGCCTGTCGCTGGGTAGTATCTATGCGCTAATCGCGCTGGGATACACCATGGTCTACGGCATCATTCAGCTCATCAATTTCGCCCACGGCGACGTCCTGATGGTCGGGGCTTACGTTGGTTTCGCAGGAATGGTCCTGCTGCACCTCGACCCGTTCACATCTTTGCTGGCAGCAATGATTATCTGTGCGATTTTGGGGATGCTGATTGAGCGTTTGGCTTATAAGCCGCTGCGCCACTCGACCCGAATCGCCGTACTGATTACCGCTATTGGCATGTCCCTGCTGATTGAGTACGTGATGATGTACTTTGTCGGGGCTGAAGCCCGCGCCTATCCCGCCCAGACTGGCTGGCTGGGAGCAACTTACCGCTTCGGTGGGGTGAGCCTGTCCATGATTCAAATCATCATCGTGGTGGTTTCCGTGGTACTGATGATTGTCCTGCAGTTCATCATTAAGAAAACCCGCATTGGTAAAGCCATGCGCGCGGTCAGTCAGGATCAAGACGCCGCCAAACTCATGGGAATCAGCGTGGATAACACGATTTCCTTCACTTTTGCTCTCGGCTCCGCTTTGGCTGGCGCCGCCGGGGTGCTGTGGGGGCTGTATTACACTTCGATTACCCCACTCATGGGCATTATGCCTGGCTTGAAAGCCTTTGTGGCCGCTGTTTTGGGCGGTATCGGTTTGATTCCAGGAGCTTTGGTGGGCGGCTATCTGGTCGGCTTTTTAGAGACCATCGTGAACTCCTTGGGTCTGTCCACATTCCGTGACGCGGCCGTGTTCATGGTGCTGATTATCGTGCTCATCTTTAAGCCTGCCGGCATCCTCGGCAAGAACGTACAGGAGAAGGTCTGAGCCATGAAAACTGGAATAAAAAGTATCATTGCACAAGCCGTCATTCTCGCGGTTCTTTGGGGGCTGGGGTACGCCCTCATCACGGTGGGGGTCATCGACTCTTACATCTTTAACACCATGGTCACCATCTGCGTGAACATTATCCTGGCGGTGTCGTTGAACCTGGTCACCGGGTTTACCGGGCAATTCTCTCTGGGCCACGCCGGATTCATGGCAGTAGGGGCCTATTCCACCGGCCTCATCGTTACCGCGATTCCTACCTACGGTGGTTTCTTCCTGGGACTGGGCATAGGCGGACTTTTCGCCGCCGGTATCGGTTTCCTCATCGGTTTGCCGACCCTGCGTCTGAAAGGAGACTACCTGGCTATCGCCACCCTGGGACTGGCCGAGATTATCCGCGTGCTGCTGTTGAATCTGGAGTTCTCCGGCGGGGCTGCCGGACTGTTCATCCAACTGCAGTTCACGGACTGGAACATCCTGTTCATCCTCACGGCGGGCACCATCCTGCTGATTCGTAACTTCCTGAACTCCCGTCACGGGCACGCCTGCATCGCGGTCCGCGAGGATGAAATCGCCGCTGAATCCATCGGCGTTTACTCCACCCGGATTAAGACCCTGGCTTTCGTAGTCGGTTCTTTCTTCGGAGCCATCGGGGGCGGCCTGTACATCGGCAACTTCTTCTTTGTGAAACCGGACCTGTTCAACTTCATGATGTCCATCAACATCCTGGTGATAGTGGTTTTGGGCGGTTTGGGTTCGCTGACCGGCTCGATTATCGCCGCCATATTGCTGGCGGTAGTTTCGACCCTGCTCCAGCCCTTCCCTGAAATCCGAATGATTCTCTACGCCTTGGTTTTGGTTATCCTCATGGTGTTCCGTCCCCAGGGTCTGTTGGGCACCAAGGAGCTGACCTTTAAGGTCTTTGGTCGGTTGATGCGCAAGCCGACCGGGGAGGGCAAACCGGAAAGTGGCAGTGCGTTGCCAACTCCCCCAACCGCGGAGACACCCCCGGAGGCACTCCGCGCCGAGGCCAGTCCCGAAACTGGGAAAGAATCCGCATCCACCGAACCCCCGACAGAGGAGCAACGCGCCCACGCTATCTTGGACGTGCGCCGCCTGACACGGCACTTCGGCGGGCTCGCCGCCCTCACGGACGTGGATATGTATCTGCAACCCGGTGAACTAATCGGTCTGATTGGACCCAACGGAGCGGGGAAAACCACCGTTTTCAACCTGCTGACAGGGGTTTATCCCCCCTCATCGGGAACCATCGCTTTCCGCCCTGACCCGCAGGGCGGGGACGTCTCCATTGCCGGCAAGAAACCCTTTGTGATTTCTCGCTGCGGCATCGCCCGCACCTTCCAAAACATCCGTTTGTTCAAGGACCTCACGGTGTTGGACAACGTGGTTTTTGCCATGGAACAGCGCGAAAAGTATTCCCTCCTGGCGTCCTTTTTCCATCTGCCGTCCTGGTCCCAGTCGCGTCAACGCGTCCACGAAGAATCTATGCAGTTACTGCAGATGATGAATCTCGCTGAAAAAGCCGGTGAATCCGCTCGGAACCTGTCCTACGGTGAACAGCGTCACCTGGAGATTGCTCGTGCCCTGGCGACTAACCCGCAGCTCCTGCTGCTGGACGAGCCGGCGGCAGGAATGAACCCAGCCGAGACTGCCCAACTCACGGAGTTGATTGCGATGCTGCGTCAGCGTTATCACCTCACTATCCTGCTCATTGAGCACGACATGTCGCTGGTGATGACCATCTGCGAGCGCCTCTACGTGCTCGACCACGGCGTGGTTATCGCTTCCGGTACGCCTCAGGAAGTTCGTAACAATCCGAAGGTTATCGAAGCCTATCTGGGTCAGGAGGTGGAAAATGTTTGAGATTAAAGACCTCAAGGTTTCATTCGGCGGCATCCAGGCTCTCAAGGGCATTTCCCTGCGCGTGGAAGAAGGCGAAATCGTGACCCTGATTGGCGCCAACGGAGCGGGCAAAACCACGACGTTGCGCACCGCCTCCGGCCTGGAACGCCCTTTGGAAGGCTCAATCTGGCTTGATGGCAAGGAAATTACCAAATCCTCACCACGTTCGCGGGTACGCCACGGTTTGGTTCACGTCCCGGAGGGGCGTCGGGTGTTCCCCGGAATGACCGTGATGGAAAACCTCGATTTAGGTGCCTACATGCGCAAAGACCGCAGCGGTTGTGCCGCGGACCTGAAAATGGTGTTTGAAAGGTTTCCGGTCTTGGCTGACCGGAAAAATCAGCTGGCGGGGACCTTGAGCGGCGGCGAACAGCAGATGTTGGCTATGGGCCGCGGGCTGATGGCCAAACCGCGCGTCCTGCTGTTGGACGAACCTTCGATGGGCTTGGCCCCGCTGTTCGTCCAAGAAATCTTTGACATCATCGTCAAAATTCAAGAAATGGGAACTACGATTTTATTGGTAGAGCAAAACGCCAACATGGCTTTGCAGATTGCCTCACGCGCCTACGTGATGGAAACCGGCAAGATTGTGTTGCAAGACGATGCCGCAGAGTTGCTGACTAGCGACGAAGTTAAGCATGCCTACCTGGGAGGATAACCATGTTTGTAAAATGGAGAATGACAGCCAACCCTTTTACTATCGATTCGGGTGCCACCGTACCCGACGCTATCGAAATGATGCAGACTCACGGCATCACGAAGCTGCCAGTCTTGCGTGACGGCAAACTGTGCGGTGTAGTTTCTCAGTCGGACATCAACCGGGCTCTGCCCTCTGACGCAACTTCCCTGTCTTTTGGCGAAGTGGCCTACCTGTTGTCCAAACTGAAGATTTATAAAATTATGAAAAAGAATCCCCCCACCATCTCGGCCGATGCCATGCTGGAGGAAGCCGCCATCGTCATGCGTGACTCGAAAGTCGAGATTCTGCCAGTCATGGATGAGGGCAAGGTTATCGGGGTCATTACCGAATCTGATGTCCTCGATGCGTTTATCGACATTAACGGGGCTCGCGAGCCCGGAACCCGCCTGGTTATTGAGGCTGACGACCAGCCCGGGGTGATGAGCCGCCTGGCGAGGGTCACCGGGGAACTGGAGACCAACATCACCCATATTGCGGTGTACCGCACCGGGATGGAGAGTTCTTTCGTGCTTCTGGGTGTGAATACCGTGAATACCACCGACCTGGAGGAGGCGTTTACGAAAGCCGGATTCCAGGTCCGTTACGTCCTCAGACGCTAAAGCGTCGTTCATCTCCAAAAAATCTCCCTACCCCGTCATTGCCTTTCTTGGCGGGGTAGGGTCTTATTCACAAGTTTCGGGGGTGCCTGTATCCGTGACTGGATTGACGATGTGGTGGTTCCCTGTGGTTACCTGACAATGATTCCCTGTGGCGCCACCGGTAATTCTCGCGGCTTCCAGCCCAGATGTTCGAGATCTTGGCGCGTGGCGGGGTCCAGATGGTCAAAAACTATCACGGTAGGCCCAGCACCACTGATGGCGGCGGGAGCGCCAGCGGCTCGCAGCCGGTCTACTAATTCTAGGGACTGGGGCATGCCCTCACGGCGATACTCCTGATGCAGCCGATCCTCAGTAGCGAAAAACAGTAGTTCGGGGTATTTAGCCAAGGCCAAAGGCAGCAGCGCGGCGCGTCCGGCATTAAAGGCCGCGTCCCGATGCGGAACTGACTCGGGCAGCAACCCGCGTGCCTTGGAGGTGGCGAGTTCAAATTCCGGAATCAGCACGGTCAGTCGTACTTGCGGGGAAACCTCAAAATGTTGCGCATAGGCTCGCGGCGTCCCCCCATTCGCACTCGGTTCCATCCAGCCCACCACGGCACCCCCGTACACGGCAGGGGCGGCATTGTCGGGGTGGCCTTCCATCTGGACCGCGAGCTGAAAAATCGCCTCCGTGTCCAACACTCCCGGCTCCAGCAAAGCCCCAGCAGCGGCCAACCCGGAAACTAGGGCCGCGGAAGACGAACCCAGACCGCGGCCGTGCGGAACCCGGTTCACGCAATGCATTTCAATCCCAATCTGGGAAGCTCCTACAGATTCCAGCCCGGCTCGCAAAGCCTGCACCACCATGTTGGTTTCATCCTCAGGTACTTTGCCGGCGCCTTCGCCTTCCACCGTGACGTGGGTTGCTCCGGTGGTGGCCCGCACACTGACTTCATCGCGCAGTTCCAAGGCGAGGCCCAGAGCGTCAAATCCCGGCCCCAGGTTAGCCGAGGAGGCCGGAACGCTGACCGTTACTTCGTCACGCACAAAATTCATGGCAATTCCTTAGGTTCGGTGGTTTTGCGCTTGGTTCGGGCACAGCATCGGCCCGGTGGAGACACTGTTGTTACAGGCCGAGTTCCCGTACCGCCGCCTGCAGGCTGGGTTCGATTACGGGTGGGGTCACGTTGCCTTTCGCTTCCATTGCGGTGGCGGTGTCTTTCAAGCCGTTGCCGGTCAAGGTGCAGGCAATTCGCACTCCCCCGGGTACTTTGCCTTGCTCGGCCAACGCCAACAGACCCGCTATCGGGGCCGCGCTGGCCGGCTCGCAAAACACTCCGACTTCCGCGGCGATAATGGACTGGGCCTGCATAATGGCTGCATCGCTGACCGCGGTAATTAACCCGCCGGAGTCGTCGCGTGCCGCGGTGGCGTAGTCCCAAGACGCGGGGTTACCAATCCGGATTGCGGTGGCGATGGTTTCCGGGTTCTCGATAGGGTGTCCCGCCACGAAAGGTGCGGCTCCGGTGGCTTGAATCCCCCACATTCGAGGCAGCTTGGTGGTTTGTGGTTTCAGTTTCAGGGCTGAATCCTCGATTGAGGAGGCGACTTTCCGACCGAAGTACTCGTTATATCCCATCCAATAGGCACTGATGTTTCCGGCGTTGCCCACCGGCAGGCAGTGAATATCGGGTGCATCACCCAGGGCGTCACAAATTTCAAAAGCGGCGGTCTTTTGTCCCTGCAGCCGGTAGGGGTTAATTGAATTCACCAAACCCACCGGGTACTTTTCGGTCAGTTCCCGGGTAATTCGCAAGCAGTCGTCAAAGTTTCCGTCCACCGCAATGAGCTTGGCCCCGTGCATCACGGCTTGAGCCAGCTTGCCCAGAGCAATCTTTCCGGCGGGTAAAATGACCGCGCATCCCACCCCTGCCGCGACCGAATAAGCCGCCGCGGAAGCGGAGGTGTTGCCGGTGGAAGCGCAGGCCACCATCTGAGTGCCCGCCGCCTTCACTTTCGTCATGGCCATAGTCATGCCCCGGTCTTTGAACGAACCGGTGGGGTTAGCACCCTCAAACTTCACATAGACCTCTGTACCGGTGGTGTCTACGCCAGCTTTCTCGCTCAGGGTGCCAATGCGCTGTTCCACGCGGCGCGCCCGAATCAAGGGGGTATTGCCCTCAAACAGGGTCACGACGGGGTCGCCTGGTTCCAGGGGAAGTCGATCCCGGTATTCTTCCAGCAGACCGCTCCACATCTGTGCCATGTTTTGGTTGCTCCTTATTCGCGGTTTCGATAACCTCTACAGTTTTCGCTCTCGGCCATGCTTTAGTCGCGAAAAAACTGAGGCTCTCATTGGTCTTCCTCAATGGACATCTCTGAGGCGATTTTATGCACTAATGGTGATTTCGCCAAAGCGGCAGTAATTCCCTCATGCTTGGAATTCTGTGCCAGATGGGTCGAAATGACCAATGTCGCTTCGTCGGGTGCGGTCTCGGTCGGCGGTTGAGTCAAAGACGCAATGGAGACTTCCCCGGCGGCATAGATTTTGGCGATTTCCGCCAGCATCCCAATCCGGTCAGCAACCTGCAAACGTATCTGACGGCAGGTTTCCACTCGTCCCGGTTCGCAAATCGGCAGGTCTGCGTACACGCTTTCGCGGGGGGCATGCCCCCCGGAGACCAAGTGGTTGGCACCCGCCACGACGTCGGAAAGTACCGCGGAGGCGGTGGGAGCCCCACCTGCGCCCGCCCCGTAAAACATGAGCCGACCAGCAAACTCGGTTTCCAAAACTATGGCGTTGTAGGGTCCGCTGATGCCCGCCAGCGGATGACTCTTTGGCACCAGGGTCGGTTCCACACCGAGGGCAATCTGTTCCTGCCCGTCAACGGTGACCCTTTGGGCGCGAGCCAACAGTTTCACCGCGTACCCGGATTCTGTAGCCTGTTGAATATCCTGAGCGCTAACCTCGGTAATGCCCTTCACGGGGACATCCTCCAGGTTCACCCGGGTATGGAAAGCCAGGGAGGCTAGGATGGCGCACTTGGCTGCCGCATCGTGACCGCCTACGTCCGCGCTGGGATCCGCCTCGGCAAAGCCAAGCTCTTGGGCCTGGTGCAAAGCCCGTTCATAGGACCAACCCTGGGTGGTCATCTGATCGAGAATGTAGTTGGTGGTGCCGTTGACGATACCCAGAACTTTGTTGATTCGGTCTCCGGTCAAGGATTCCCGCAGTCCATAAACCACGGGAACCGCCCCGGCCACCGCGGCTTCAAAATACAAATTCGCATCTGTGCGGGCGGCGGCCTCATAGAGCTCCGGGCCGTATTGTGCGAGGACCGCTTTGTTGCCGGTCACCACCGTTTTGCCTGCCTCCAGGGCTTTTAACATGGCACTGCGAGCCGGTTCCAGGCCTCCCATCAGCTCGATGACCAGGTCGGCGGAGTCAATCACCGCATCAATATCGGTGGTCAACAGATTTCGGTCCAGGCCCTCCCGAGCCTTGCTGGTGTCGCGGACCGCAACGCCGCTAAGCACCAGGTTTGCTCCCGCCCGTGCCGCGAGTTCCTGCTGTTGGTCGTGCAAAATGCGCGCGACTTGCAGTCCTACCGTGCCAGCACCGAGCAGTCCAATTTTTACGTCTTGTTTTTGCGCCATCTCTGTTTTCCCTTTCGGTGTCCCTCTATACGTTCACTGTATCAGCAGGGCGGGTATCTAAAAATTCGCGGTACTGCGGGTCAAAATGAGCCAGCATCGCATCCACAGTTTCCGGCTCCAAAAGCCACTTTGTAATGACCGTTCCACTGTTGTCTTGATCTACCCCCAGCACTCCCGGGCGCGTAAACCAGTTATAGTTCGAGCTCATGGCCCACCCATAGGCTCCTGTAGCAGGTACCGCCAGCAGGTCTCCCTCGGTCAAGTCTGCGGGCAGGGCCACGTCTCTAACCACAATGTCACCCGATTCACAGTGAGAACCCACCACACGGCAGGGCGTCAGCGGGGCCGTCGAACGGCGGTTGGCCAAAGCAATCGTATAGTTGGCATCGTACAGCGCGGGACGAATGTTGTCGCTCATTCCACCGTCTATCGACACGTAGCGACGATAGCTGAGGCTGCCGTCTCGATGCTGGCCCACCGGCTGATCCTTGATATTGACCACTCGGTACAAAGTAATGGTGCTGGGACCAGCAATAGCTCGTCCCGGTTCTACGGAAACCCGCGGGAAGGGTTGTTCTAACTCATCACAGGCATTTTGTATCACTTGGTACAGTCCAGCGGCGAAGTCGGCGGCGCCTGGCGCGGGGGCATCGGCAGGGGTATAGGCGATGCCGTAACCGCCCCCCAGGTCGATTTCTGGAATGAGATAACCGGTCGTTTGTTTCACCAGACCCCGAAACTCCAGAATTTTCCGAGCCGCGGCACAAAAACCGTCAAGATTCACTATCTGAGAACCAATGTGAGAATGCAGACCGCTCAGCTCCAAGCGTTCATCGGCCAAAATGGACTGCACCACGCGCCAGGCGGGGGAATCAAAAGCCGGGGCTGCGCCGCGGGGAGAATTGGAGTCATCGATAGATTCAAAACCGTGAGCCCCAGGGGTGAGGGACAACCCAAACTTTTGGTCTTCGTGGGCGGTAGCAATAAATTCGTGACCGCCGGCGTGAACTCCCGTGGTGACACGCACCATCAGCGGCACCCGGCTTTGCGGCTCCAATTCATCTAAGACGCGCTGAATACGCCGGACTTCCGCGGGGGAATCAACGATAATCCTCCCCAGGTGAGCCTCAATTGCTTGTCGCAGCAGTTCGGGGGATTTCCCGTTCCCATGCAAACCAATCAAACTCGGTGGACAGCCCGAAGCTAGCGCCAAAGCCATCTCCCCAGCAGAAGCCGTATCTAACCCGAGTCCTGCCCCAGCCGCCAGCCGGGCTATTTCCACACATAAGAAGGCTTTTCCGGCATAGTGTACCTGCACCTCATGATCGCCAAACGCTGCGGCAAAAGCCTCGCGAAAAGCCTTGAGACGGTCTTGAAAATCCGCCATGTCCAGCACAAAAATCGGGGTTTGTCCGCCCCGACCGTCCACCTGCGGAGCCTGGCTCAAAAGCTCGCTCAGGCTTCGTCCGTGCAGAGTCAGTTCTCCCTGTGAATCGCGCTGAAGCCCACTGGGCCACAAGTCCGCGCGCACCTGCGGGTCCGGGGCAACCCAAGTTCTTAAGCCAGAATCCCCCGGGTGTAAACGTGCTGGGTCATCAGCCGCCAAATCCACCGCCCGTTCCTTCCTTACGTGGCGCGGCTTCCTCGAAAAACGGCGCCGCTCACATCCGCTCGGGTGCGGTCACACCCAACAGGTCCAAGCCGTTGCGCAGGACCTGACCAACAGCGTTGTTCAGCGCCAGCAGCGCCGCATGCTCGGCCGTCACCGGTTCATCACCAGCGGGGGTGACGCGGCGCTTGCCGTACCAGGTGTGGTAAGCCCCTGCCAAGTTCTCCAAGTAACGAGGCACCAGGTGCGTGGCGTTTTCAGCCGCGCCTGTCGCCACTACGGACGGGAACTGCGCCAGAACACCGATAAGGGCCGCATCTGCCGGATCGCTGAGTTCTTTCGGATCGAAACCATCCGCGCAAGAAACCCCATGTTCAGCAGCGTTCTTGGCTACGTTTGAGGTGCGGGCATGCGCATATTGGACATAGTAAACGGGATTTTCGTTGGTATGCGAAGCCAGCACATCAAGGTCAATCGCCAACTGGGTATCCATCGAAGAACGCACCAGGGCATAACGGGCCGCATCGACGCCTACAGCTTCGACGAAGTCCTCCAGCGTAACGATGTCTCCGGCACGCTTGCTCATACGTACCGGTTCACCGTTCTTAAACAGGTTCACCAGCTGCCCGATGATAATCTGCATATTCTCGCCCGGCTTATCGCCATAAGCGGCGCACATTGCCATCATGCGCCCAACGTAACCGTGGTGGTCAGCCCCGAATAGGAACACGGTGCGATCCGCCCCGCGCCGGCGTTTGTCCTGATAGTAGGCCACGTCAGAAGCGAAGTAGGAGGCGTTGCCATCGGACTTGATAACCACACGGTCCTTGTCGTCTCCATGCTTGGTTGTCAGCAGCCAGGTCGCGCCGTCTTTTTCGGCCACCTCGCCACGCTCACGCAAGTAATCCAGCGCCTTGGTGACTGCCCCGGTTTCATAGAGGGAATTTTCGTGGAAGAACACATCGAATTCGGTACGGAAACCGCGCAGTGATTCTTTAATTTCATCGAACATCATTTCGACGCCGTGAGAGCGGAAGTATTCTTGGGCGGCTGCATCGTCCAGAGTTACCGGGTCAGGGTCGCCCGCAGCTTTCGCTTCGGCTTGAACCTTGGACGCGATATCGGCGATGTACTGCCCGCCGTAACCGTCTTCGGGGGTTTCCTGGCCGCGAGCCGCTGCCAGCAAAGAAACCGCAAAGCGGTCAATCTGGGTGCCGTGATCGTTAAAGTAGTACTCGCGTGTGACCTTCGCGCCGCTGAACTTGTACAGACGCGCCAAAGAATCCCCCACTGCTGCCCAGCGCGCACCGCCGATGTGCAGCGGTCCGGTCGGGTTAGCGGAAACGTACTCCAGGTTGATATGGATTCCTTTGAGGTTTTCGCCGTGGCCGTAATCGTTGCCGGAGGCCAGAATCTCAGCTACCAAAGCACCGGCGGCTCCGGCCTCAAGCCGGATGTTGATGAACCCCGGACCGGCGACTTCCGCGGAGGACACCCCGTCAATTTGAGCGATGGCAGAAGCAAAGATTCCCGCCAGTTCTCGAGGGTTGCGGCCTACAGCCTTGCCCAACTGCAAGGCGATATTCGTCGCCCAATCTCCGTGGTCGCGATTCTTGGGACGCTCCACGCGCATTTTTTCGGCCAAGACGCCGTCTGCTATATCGATATTGTTTTCCGCCGCTGCGGTGCCAAGCTGCGCAATCATGCGCTGAGTTAATTCTTCAGGAGTCACCCCATAAGCCTAACGTTTTGCCCTGAGCACATCAAAATTACCTCGTTTAAAGGGGCGAAAAAACGAAAACGATGTGGTGTCCATTGAGTGCGTATATCGCACCTGATTCAGCGCCCCGGATGGGATTCGAACCCATGACCTTTTGCTCCGGAGGCAAACACTCTATCCACTGAGCTACCGGGGCTTGCTGCAACCAGCTTCAACAGTTTACCGCTTTGCTTCCAGAAGGTAAATTTTAGCCCCCTATGCCCAACACTAACAGCACTAAAAGTCCCAGATTCAGGGCAATAATCAGAGCAGCTACCAAGATGTTAATGGCCAGCAACCATTTGGGGTCAGCAAAAGGTCCCATAATGTCCTTTTTCGACGTATAGATAACCAGTGGCAGCAACGCAAAAGGAATTCCTAAGGACAGCAGAGCCTGGCTGAGTACCAGCGCCCAGGTAGGGTCGAAGCCGAGTGCCAAGATGGCCAATCCCGGTATCAAGGTCACCACGCGCCGAGCCAGCAGCGGAACGCGAATATGCAGCAAACCGGCCATAATCTCTGAACCCGCATAAGCTCCTACCGAAGTGGAAGCTAGCCCCGAAGCCAGCAGCCCGATTGCGAACACCGTAGCTACCCCACCACCGAGAGCCAGGGAGATAACGTGATAAGCACCTTCGATTGTGTCCGTATCTTCCTGCCCAGCTCCGGGTCCGCGCAACGCAGCGGCAGCCAGCAGCACCAGGGCAATGTTAACCGAACCAGCCACCAGCAAGGCCCAGAACACATCCAGTTTCGTCGCTCGGAGGAGTCTGCGCTTGCGGTCGTCAGGATGCTCCGAACCGTGGCGGTCTTTCGTCAGGGAGGAATGCAGATAAATCGCGTGGGGCATCACGGTGGCTCCCAGCATCGAGGCAGCCACTAAAACCGAGTCAGCATTGGGGAATGTCGGACGTAGCCCGGCCACGGCAGCCTGCCAGGAGGGCGGTGCCACTACCAGTCCACCCACGAATCCCAGGGTGATGACCAGAAGCAGGGCAATGATGACCCGTTCAAATACAATCTGACCGGAGGTATTTTGTAAAAACAGCATGCCCAAAGACACCACACCGATTATCAAGCCGCCAACCAGCAACGGAGTCCCAAATAACAGGTTGAGGGCGATGGCTCCACCAATGACTTCGGCCAAGTCGGTGGCACCTGCCACGATTTCGGCTTGGATCCAAAAGGCGAGCCGCGCTGGCCGGCGCAAACGATTGCCTAGGACTTGCGGCAGGGATTGGCCGGTGACAATCCCAAACTTTGCGCTCTCATATTGGACCAGCATAGCCATCAGGTTAGCCAGCACCAGCACCCACACTAACGTGTAACCGTAGCGAGCTCCGGCAGTAATATTGGCGGCTACGTTGCCCGGATCCACGTAGGCGACAGCAGCCACGAAAGCCGGCCCCATCAGGGCAACCAGAGACTTTTGAGAGGCTTTCGGGTCATCGGTGAAATGAGACATGAATACACCCTACGCAAAACCGGCAGGCAGTAAAACCCCGACGCGAAACGCGGAGGTAGAGACGGGAAATTTAGGCTTCGGTATCCAAGGCCCGCCCCACCGAGCCGTTACCCAGCATGGCGCGCATAGAAGTGAAGGTGGCCAGGCGATCGTGTTGGCTCAGAGGCTGCGGACGACGCATCAGCAGCTGTTGATTTTGGGTATGCGCAGAGGAAACAGAAGCCTGGTTTATCCGCGATTCAGCCAAAGTCAAAGCAAACAGAGAGGCAGAATCGGCACCGGGTTCAATGACTTCACCGGTGACGGATTCAATCAGGTCACGATCGCCGCGAGAAAGGTGTGACAGCACCCACTGGGTGTGTTCATCGACAACAGTCTGCGCTCCGCGCAACACATCGCTGTTTTGGCGCTGCTTAGCTACTACGGCTGCTAAACGAACTGCCGAGCGCTGCTGTTCCATTGCCTAACCTTTCATTGAAAGTATGTCGATGTCAGTAATCTACCAGTTACCTTCGTCAGTTCCAAGGCTATTCTTAGATTTCTCTGATATTTCATTCAGATTACGTTAAGTATTCCTTGATATTTCAACAGTTTTTCACCGATTAGCTGGAAGATTCCTCAATGTCAGTTTGGGCTAATGTACTGACAATATCGGTATAAATCCCATCAACGCCAAGGGAAACTAGACGTTGATATGAGGAAGTGTCATTCACCGTCCACACATAAACCGGACAGCCTAGGGTGTGCGCGGCCGCCACAAACCGTGGGGTCACGATTTTCACCCCCCGGATACTTTCCGGTACCGCCAGCGCACAGTGAAAATCCCTGAATAGACGCGGCACAATACCGAAGCGGTAGAGCCGTTCCAAATGGCGTTTTTCCGCTAGCCCCGCCATCACGCGGTGAGCGTTGGCTTCGATTTGAGCCATTGCCGCGGTTCCCCGCTCTACTAGGGAAAAGAATGCGTCAGGGGAAATGTCTGTGCTACGAATCTCCGGGCGGGTTCGCCTCACCAAACCGGAGGAAGCTCCCCCCCAGATTCGCGCAACGTCTCGCGCTCCCGGTAAATATCCACACACCGGTCCCAGGTGCCGGGCCATTCGCCAGACTCGGCGGGCTGAAAAGGACGCCAGAGCGAGACGCTCCAAGTCACGGCGCCCCTGTAAGACGCGTAGCATACCGGGGACAACCGCATCGGTTTTAGCATCAATATTCAAGTAAATGTCGGGGTATCGGTCCAGAAACTCTTCCAGGTTCAAAGGCCGCTCGCCGTTAGGCAGTTGATGACGGCACAGCTGCGCCCACGTGACTTCGGCAATTGCCACTTCCCCATCGACCGCGTGCCACATCGGGTCATGGCTGATGACAGGAACCCCATCGCTGGTGGCATGAATATCAGTTTCCAGCCCAGCTACTGACCCGCAAGAAACAGCCCAGTCAAAGGCAGCCCGCGAATTTTCCGGAACCGAACACCCCACAGCCGCGCTGGCAGACACTGCTGACCCACGGTGAGCCAACAGCACCGGCCGATGGTGCGAAACAGGGAAAACAGGAGCGGGTCGCAAAATCAGGCGTGAATCTAGGAGCAAATCTGATTGACGAACCGAGCACCATGACGCTTCATCCAGCCCATCGGATCGACAGATTCCTTGTCTGAATTGCGAATTTCAAAGTGCAAGTGTGGTCCGGTAGAGCGACCGGTCGAACCCACCCCGGCAATAACATCTCCGGCTTTCACCTCAGCACCCTCACGCACGTAAATGCCGTCTCCATACATGTGCAGGTAGCGAGAGTAAAAGACCTCACCATCCTGAACATGCTTGATAGTAATCATGCCGGTGGATCCCTGCATTCCTGATTCTGTGACAATCCCGTCCGCTACTGCATGGATATTCGTACCGGTAGGAGCCGACAAATCAACCCCCTCGTGCAGCAATCGAGTTCCTGTCACCGGATTGACTCGCATCCCCCACGGGGAAGTAAACGTGTAACTCCCCGATGATAGCGGCCACAGCAAGAGGTTTTTTTCCGGAGCGGCAGAAGCGTCGCCGTTAGCGGAGCCCTGCGCGGCGCACTGGCCCAATGCGGTGGCTTCCACCACTCGGGAACGCGAACTGGCGGGAACCGCGTTTAAGTCGGAGTCATAATCGGTAGCGCCGCTGGCCCGAGCCACAACTGAGAGCAAAGTTTGATTGGTACTGAATTCAAAATTCGGAGAGGCAATGGATAAATTGGGTGAAACCATCCCAGATAGAGGGGCAACCACGGTGATGGCCGAAACCACACCCAACAACACCAGACGCGGAGCATTGAAAACTTGCGCTTCTTTACGGATGCGCGCGGACTGGGCTCTATTGCGCAATTCGCGTGCTTCCCGACGAGTGCGAGGCCTTTCGCTTACCACGGGTTACCTTCCGACTATGGATAACAACTCGAACTCAAGTTTATAACAAGTAGATAACGATTTGCAATTAAATGCGTGTATCAATTTTCACTTCAGTAACATTTGTTAACACCAAACGCCTTTCCCCGACAATTTCCTGAAAAAATCGTGGAGTTTTAGTGTCAAATGGTGCCGTGTATAGCTTCACCTGTTCAGAGCAAATCTCGAACCTCACCAACCAGTTCCTCCAGGATATCCTCCAGGAAAATCACGCCAATCACCACTCCGGGCTTTTCTGAATCGACCACCCCAGCCAGGTGAGTACCTTGCTTTTGCATCACCCGCAGAGCATCTTCCACTTCCATTTGCGGAGTCACAGTAATTAACGAGCGAATCCGCCAGGATTCCAACGATTTTTCACGAGATGCTTTCTCGACGGCAATGACATCTTTAATGTGCAGGTATCCGGTAATGCTCCCAGTTTCATCGACAACCGGAAAACGCGAGAAACCTGTACGCGCCACAGTCTTTTCTGCTTCTACAGGAGTCACGTCGGCTGGCAAAGTCACCAAGTTCTCCAAACCGACCATCACTCCCGACACAACTTCCGCAGAAAACTCCAATGTCCCGGAAAGCAACCCCAAGTCGTCCTCCAAAACCCCTTGCTCACGGGATTTCTCAACGATTGACGACATTTCTTCGACTGTAAAACTCACCCCAACTTCATGTTGCGGTTCCAAACCAAACAACCTCACCACCGAGTTCGCAAAGCGATTCATGGCGCTGATAACGGGACGCAGCGACCTTTCAATCGCCACCATCGGGGGTGAGTAAATCAAAATGAGCCGGGTGTGGGCCGAAACCGAGGTATATTTCGGAATCATCTCACCGACCACTACATGCAGATACAAAACAATCAACAAAGCGAGAACAATAGCTATGGAATGGGCGCTGACTGGCGGTAGACCCAACCGCAGCACCAGCGGTAGCAGTAAGTGCGCGATAGCCGGTTCCGCCACTACCCCCAATCCGGTAGACGCCAACGTAATTCCCAACTGACAAACGGCGAGCATCTCGGAAACATTTTCTACCGCGATGAGCGCGGAGGCCGCCCCGCGTTTCCCGTCTTTCACCAGGGGTTCAATCTCAGCTTTGCGCGAAGCCGTAAACGAGAATTCTGCCCCGACAAAGAAAGCATTGATGGCCAGGAGTACCACCATTAAAACCAAGGCAACCCAATCACTCATGCGTCGCCTCCGGGGAATTCAGCGGCTCGTCGGAATCCGGGTTGCGGGTGATGCGAACCCGGTCGATACGCCGACCGTCCATCTGTTCGACACGCAAAAGGTATCCGTTGACCAGGACTGTCTCACCTTGCGAGGGAATGTGGCCCAGTTCGTTCATAATCAGACCCCCCAAGGTTTCATAGGGGCCCTCGTCAGGCAGTTCCACTTTGGTTTGAATCAACAGTTCATCGGGACGGATCAGCCCCGGAACCAGCCATTCACCTTCCACGGGATGATTAATCCCGGCGGCGTGTTGATCGTGTTCATCCGCGACCTCGCCCACGATTTCCTCGACCGCGTCCTCCAAAGTGACGATTCCCGAAGTGCCTCCGTACTCATCGACCACCACCGCCGTTTGGCTGCCGGCATCACGCAGCAGCACCATCAAATCCGCCAGTCCCATCGTTTCAGGAACCCTAGGGACTTCATACATCAGCGAGGACGAAGTGACCACGACTTCACTGCGGCGTTCATAGGGGACGGATACGGCCCGGCGCAGGTTGGCGAATCCCAGGATGTCGTCCAAACCGTCCGGTCCAATCACCGGGAAACGGGAATGCCCAGTTTCCCGCGCTTTCGCAATGAGGTCATCCGCGGTGTCATCCTGGGTCAGGTAGTGTACCCGCCCACGGTCAGTCATCACGTCTTTTGCCGCCAACCCGGAAATATGTACCGAACGGGTAAACAGGGAAGCAGTCGATAAATCCAGCAGCCCTTCCTCGGCGCTTTGGCGCACCATCGCCACGAGTTCCTGAGCTGAATGAGCCCCGGACAGTTCTTCCACAACTTCCACGCCCATCCGGTCCAACACGAAGTTCGCCGAAGCCTTCAGCACCACAATGAGGGGCTTGAAAATAAAGGTGAATGCCCGCTGCGGACGCACCACAAAAGCGGCCGCTTTCATGGGGTCAGCCAGCGCTAGGTTCTTGGGAATGAGCTCACCAAAGACCATGGAATACAGATTCGTGATGACCAGGGCGACCACCGCACCCAGGGCCGTGGCCGCGGCTAGAGCCATCCCGGTGTGTCCCAAACCACGTGTCACCAGGTTTGCGATGGCTGTTTGGGTGGTGTAACCCACCATGATTGTGGACAAGGTGATGCCTACCTGAGTACCAGACAGCTGGGTAGACAGATTAGAAATAGAGTCTTTCACGAGGGCAGCCCGCTTGTCGCCGTTAGCCGCGCGCCCCGCAACTCTGGCGGAGTCGACAGCTAGGAAGGCAAACTCAGTGGCTACAAAAAAAGCTGTGACCAAAGTTAGAACCAGCCCCACCGCCACCAACAGCCAGTCAGCCACGACGGGACTCAACCGACCCACCGTCCTTGTGCAACCTCAACAAAAACCAGGCAGGAATAACCGAAGCAATAACGGTGCACTTGACCAGGACAAGGGCAAGAAGATAATCGCGGGTTGTCTTGCAGTTTAACCACCGTATTTATTTGCCAGCTGTGGCGGCACGGATGATTTCGCGGCGAACCCGCAGAGACGGCTGGCCGTTACCATCAGCCAGCACCATCCCTAAGCCTCCCGCTAAAGAACCTCCCGCTACCAGGCCGCGGGTGTATTCTTTGCGTTCCTCTGTGGAATTCGCTGCCCAAACCGGATTGTTTACCACGCTGATAGGAAGATTCACCACCGCCAGAATGAGAGCGCAAATCCGGGGGGATTTCCCCAGGGCCAACCCCATCGCGGTCACCGCTGTAGCCGCTCCGGACAGGCGCGACAACAATTTCGCGTCCGAAGTCAGCATGGGAGGCAGGCCAATCTTTTCCAGTGTCGGCTCCATCTTGCGGAAACGTTCCACGTGGTCTGCGGGGTTACGCAAAGCGTCGAGACCATCATGAATGAAAACCGCTGCCAGCAGCGGGCGTGAAATAATACGCAGCAAAGTCCTCATAACACTATTGTCCCCATTTTTCGACCAGTTAGCACCTTTTCGAAACGTTTTTAGGCAGCACGGAATAAAAACCACCTTATATGGTTAGAACAGGTGTGAGACAAACTTTGGAAAAACCTCTCGCAAAGCCCGCTCGTGCCAGGAGCGCGACATACCGGACGCAATCTGTCCCGCCCGTGCCCTGCACAGGTTTAGACTGGGCAACGATGAGCGAAACAGTAAACTCCGCACCCCCAGGGACACCGAATGAAACGGAGCAACGTTTTGAAACGGAAGTCATGCCGTTTTTGAATCAGCTCTATTCCGGCGCGCTGCGTCTGACCAGGAATCCACACGACGCCGAAGACCTGGTTCAAGAAACCTTTTTGAAAGCCTTTCGAAGTTTCGATTCTTTTCAGGAGGGAACGAACCTCTTGGCGTGGCTTTATCGCATCATGACCAACACTTTCATTAATTCTTATCGCAAGAATCAGCGTCGACCGCGCACGGAAACGATGGCTGAGATTACGGATTATCAGCTGGCTCAAGATAATTCCAATCGAGAAGCCCGTTCGGCGGAGTCTCTAGCTTTGGATCGTCTGGGGACCCAAGATATCCTCGATGCCCTCGATTCCCTACCCGATGAATACCGCGAAGCGGTGTATCTAGCCGATGTGGAAGGTCTGGCTTACAAAGAAATCGCGGAAATCCTCGATATTCCCTCCGGGACAGTCATGTCCCGTTTGCACCGGGGACGGACGAAGCTGCGGAAAATGTTGAGTGAGCGTGTGGAAACTGAGGTGATGGTGCCATGAGCGAAGAAAACCTTGATTCACAGACGCCCCCCGCGTCTGAGTTCGACTGCGACTGCGATACCGTGACGCAAAATATGCGTGAAATCATGAACGGGGAAATGAACTTGCTCACCGCCCAACATTTCCACGAGCATCTGCGCCACTGCCCGAACTGCCACGAGGAATCCCTGCGGGTGGAGCGTTACATCACGTTGCTGCGGCAATCCTGCCGCTGTGAAGCTCCGATTGAGCTGCGAGAACGCATCATGATAGAGATTCGTAAAATCGGTTAGCCGCACGGATTTTTCGAAGCACTACAACGCCTCCGGGTTTGCGGGAAGGCCGGGAATGTGTGAAAATAGGCAGGTTGATTACGAACTTCAGAAGGAGGCTGTTATGTCGAAACGCGGTCGCAAGCGTCGGGCGCGGTCCAAGAGTGCCGCTAATCACGGCAAACGCCCCAATGCTTAAAGCTTGAACGGCGGGTGCGGGATAGTGAAAACTTCCCGCACCCGCAGTGTTTTTAGACTGAAGGACCCGAAACGCAGTTTTCCCCGGAAGAAACGATATCTTCCGGGGAAAACTATGACTGCTCTTAGCGGGCGAAAGCGCGCGACACTAGGTCAGCGGCCTGCTGCTTGTGTACGGAAGCCAAACCGGTAGAGGGAGCGGCCATCGCCGGGCGAGACACCACGCGAATCGGGCGGTCGCCGATGAAGGCATCCTGGTGTATCTTCAGGAAGCTCCAGACCCCCTGATTTTCCGGTTCGTCCTGCGCCCACACCAGTTCAGCGTTGGGGTACTGTGCCAAGATCGGCTTCAGATCCTCGTGTAGCGGGTAGTACTGTTCCAATCTCACGATTGCTGTGGTTTTGTCACCTGTCTTGGCGCGTTCGGACGCCAAGTCGTAATACAACCGGCCGGTGCAAATCAGCACGCGAGTCACCGCATTGGGATCCAGATTTCCCTGGTCGCCAATGACCCGTTGGAACTGACCGGAAGTGAAATCTTCCACCGAAGACACCGCCGCTTTCAAACGCAGCAGCTGCTTGGGAGTAAAGACGACCAGCGGGGTCCGCGGCCGACGATAGGCCTGCTCACGCAACATATGGAAGTGGTTAGCCGGAGTGGAAGGCTGGACAATCCACATATTGTCCTGAGCGGCCAAACTCAACCAACGTTCAATACGCGCCGAGGAGTGGTCGGGCCCCTGGCCTTCAAAGCCGTGGGGCAGCAACAGCACCAGAGAGGAGTGCTGATGCCACTTCTGTTGAGCCGAACAGATGAACTCGTCAATCATGGTCTGGCCGCCGAACGAGAAGTCTCCGAACTGGGCCTCCCAAATAGTGAGAGCTTCCGGGCGTTCCACCGAATAGCCGTACTCGAATCCCATGGGCGCGTACTCAGACAGGGACGAGTCGTAAATCATGAACTTGCCCTGTTTGTCGCTTAAGAATTCCAGCGGGGTCCATTCCTCACCAGTCTTGAAGTCGTGAGCGACCGCATGACGCTGCACGAAAGTCGCGCGACGAGCATCTTCACCGGACATCCGAATGGGAGCGCCCTCCATCAGGATTGACCCGAACGCTAACAGCTCACCGAATCCCCAGTCGATATTGCCTTC
This sequence comes from Mobiluncus sp., assembly GCF_985070215.1. Taxonomy (NCBI): domain Bacteria; kingdom Bacillati; phylum Actinomycetota; class Actinomycetes; order Actinomycetales; family Actinomycetaceae; genus Mobiluncus; species Mobiluncus sp. The sequence continues at coordinate 23,867 of NZ_CFKZQR010000007.1, forward strand.
ACGAGACATCTGTTGACGCTTTTCGTAGAGCTTTTCAATCTTGGGGTGCATGGTGAAGCCTTCGGGGTAATCCACGTGCGCATCGCCGATAGCTTCCACTACATCCCGCGGAATGGCTGAAGTCCAAGCAATCATATCGTCGGACTCGTCGGTCTGAGCGGCGGGCAGGGTCCAATCCCAGTCGTTGCCGCCCTGTTCGCCTTGCCGCGTCGGGGTGTAGCCCTTTTCCTTGGTTTCCTCAAAAATCTTTTCCAGTTTCTGGTGGTAATCCTCTACCGCCGCTTGCGCTTCCTCATCCGAGAGATCGCCACGGCCAATCAGGTTATTCATGTAAACCGTGCGGGTGGTTGGATGGGTGTCAATGAGGTGGTACATCACCGGCTGAGTCATCGACGGATCATCGCCTTCGTTGTGCCCGCGGCGACGGTAACAAATCAGGTCAATGATGACGTCCTTGTGGAACTTTTGCTGGAAACGGTAAGCCAGACCAGCTACCCGCGTGACCATCTCAGGATCGTCAGCGTTCACGTGGAAAATCGGCACCTGCAAGCCTTTAGCCAGATCAGTGCAGTAGTTTGTGGAACGGGCATTGGTCGGAGAAGTCGTGAAACCAATCTGGTTATTCACGATGATGTGCACCGTCCCGCCGGTGGCGTAGGCCTTGAGCTGGCTCATGTTGAGCGTCTCATAGACGACGCCCTGACCGATGAAAGCTGCGTCGCCGTGAATCAGCACGGGAAGGTAACCGTAGTCGCCCTCGATACCGACTTTATCCTGTTGAGCTCGGACAATACCTTCAACCACCGGGTTCACAGCTTCCAAGTGAGAGGGATTAGCCGCGATATAGACGCTGGTGGTCTTGCCCTCGTACGACTCGTAGATGGACTCGGTGCCCATGTGATACTTCACGTCCCCGGAGCCCTGAACTGAACCGGGATCCATGTTGCCTTCAAATTCGGCAAAGATCTGGTTGTTAGTTTTACCGGCCACGTTCACCAGCATGTTCAACCGGCCACGGTGAGCCATCCCAATGGTCACCCCAGCCAAGCCATCATGAGCGGCATCGTCCATAATCCGCAACATCAGAGGAATTAGCGATTCGCCGCCCTCCAAGCTAAAGCGCTTTTGACCGACATACTTGGTCTGCAAGAAGTCCTCGAAGGCCTGCGCCGCATTCAAACGGTTCATAATGGCGTGACGGACTTCTTTGCTCGGCGGCTCGTAGGGACGCTCAATTTCCTCCTGCATCCAGGTGCGCTGTTCGGGGTCTTGAATATGCATGTATTCGATGCCCGCAGTACGAGTGTAGGTATCACGCAGCTGGGTCATGATGTCGCGCAGCTTCATGTCAACATTGTGTTTGTCGCCCAGTCGTCCCACCGGGAAATACCGATCCAAATCCCAGATAGAAAGCCCGTAGGCCCCGAGTTTCAAGTCTGGATGGCGACGCACCCGATAATCCAGGGGATCCACATCCGCAATCAAGTGTCCACGGGAACGGTAAGCGTGGATGAACCGCGTAATTCGCGCGTCTTTGGACAGCTCCCCGGGCCCGCTGTAATCGTTGTTACGCGCCCAGCTGAAAGGCGCGTAGGGAACCTTCATGGAATCAAAGACACGTTCGTAGAATCCGTCTTCGCCCTTGAGTTTCTTTTCGATTAGCCCCAGGAAAGAGCCGGACAGGGCCCCTTGAATGACCCGATGGTCATAGGTCGAAGACATGTGCATAATCTTGCCGATACCGGCCTGAGCCAGCTGTTCTTCCGAAGCACCGGCCCATTCTGCCGGGTAATTCGTCGCCCCGACCCCGATGATGCAGCCCTGGCCCTGCACCAGGCGAGGCGACGACATGAGGGTACCCAAGGTTCCCGGATTGGTCAGGGTCACCGTGCAGCCGGAATAGTCTTCCATTCCCAGCTTGCCGTCACGAGCCTTTTTCACGAGTTCTTCGTATGCGCGGACGAATTCTTCAAAAGACAGGGTGTCGGCTTTGTGGACGACCGGCGTGACCAGCAGACGCGAACCATCGTCCTTGGGCAAGTCAATCGCCAGTCCAAAACCAACGTGCGCGAAATGGTCAATATGCGGTTTACCGTCCTCCAGGCGGTAGCGCACGTTGACGTCAGGAGTTTCCACCAAGGCTTCCACGATGGCGTAGCCAATCAAGTGGGTAAAGGATACTTTGCCGCCGCGAGTCCGCTTCAGGTGGTCATTAATCTGGGTACGATTCTCAATCAAAACTTTCGCCGGAATCTGGCGGTAAGACGTCGCGGTCGGCACTGATAGCGAAGCATCCATATTTTTCGCAATCGCGGCGGGAACACCCTTCAGCCGTTCGGAACGATCCTCCCCTTTGACGGTGGCCTTTGCCGCATCATAATGCTGCTTTGCCACCATTGCAGCGTAGGGCGAAGTCGGAGCGTGAACGACCGAACGTGGCAGTGGCGGGCGATCGGAGTGTTGGGCATCAAGACCGGTGGGGCGGGATTCCTCACCAGATTCAGCTGTTTCACCGGCTTCTGTGAGTTCGGAAGCGGTGCCAGCGGTGGCACCCGGCAGCAATCCCAGGCTTTCCATCTGTTGGAAATACGACTGCCATTCGGGGGGAACTGAACTTTTATCCGCGAGGTATTGGGCGTGAAGCTGTGCAATAACTTCTTCGGAGGCTGAATTATTCGACGACTGTGTCTCGGCCACTGTATTTTCCCTTTCAAGGTCATTGGAAATTTTTTCCGTTGTGCTCCTAATTTAGGACTTTTAGCCTAGGAATTTCACCTTATTTCTCAGCCCTTGACAAAGATTTACTATAGTTCGAGTTATCCTTGGGGATTTGCGGACTTTCCCTTTTCAGTAGGCTGACGGAATCTCGGTCAAGAGGCTTCGGAAGGACGCCAAACGCAACGCTAGTTCCGGGTGTCCATCCAATAGGCAATCCGGGGAGTCCGCACCGTGAGTGCAGCCTCGCGGACAGTCCCGGGCTATCGCGTAAAGTTCCGGGAATCCGCGCAGCAATCCCGCCGCATCAACATGTGCCAAACCAAAAGAGCGCACTCCGGGAGTGTCGATAAGCCACCCTTGTGCAGCCACCGGAAGGGCGACCGCCGAGGTCGAAGTGTGCCGGCCTTTACCGGTTACTTCGTTGACTGTCCCAGTCGCCCGATTTGCGCCCGGCACCAGCGCGTTCACCAGGGTAGATTTGCCGACCCCCGAGTGGCCTAGCATTACCGTGATTTCACCGGTCAGCTGTTTCTGGAGCGCCACCAGTCCCCGGGCGACAGTGGGGGCCGGTGCGGTCTGGGGGCATGTCTCGGCTAGTGCTAGCGCCGGAACAGCGGGTTCGTAGAGGTCTCTGTTCAGGGCAAACACTGTTATTCCGATAGCTTCGTAGTCCGCGATAAGTTCCTGGGCGGAATCCAAGTCCGTTTTCGTCACCGCCAGCAATGGGGTGACTTTCGCGTCCAGAGCCGCCACTATCGCCCGGTCAATCATGCCGCGTTTCGGTTCTGGGTCACGCGCTGCGACCACGATTAGCATCTGAGTGGCATTGGCGACGATGAGTTTTTCGCGCGCTCCGGCCTCGGATTCGTCAAAGCTGCGGCGCAGGACGGTTTGGCGATCTCCCAGGGTGACGATGCGAGCCAAAGTGTCGGGAGTGCCGGAAGTGTCTCCTTCCACGCCCACCCGGTCCCCTACGATGACGCCCTTTCGCCCCAGCGCCCGGGCTTTAACAGCTTGCACCATGCGGTTTGCGCCAAGCGCTACCGTAAAACGACCCCGATCCACGGCGATGACCATACCGGGCTCAGCGTGCGCAAAACTGGGACGTTTCTTAGTGCGGGGGCGGCTGCCTTTCCCCGGACGTACGTGTACTCGCGGATCATCCGTGCCAATGTCGCGGCGACTCAAGAGGCTGCTCCCAACAGGTGTTCCCACATTTTTGTGAAATCTGGCAGAGTTTTGGAGGTGGCGCCGATATCATCGATTTGTACCGGGTAGTACAATCCTAGGAGCGCCGCAAAGGTCGCCAGCCGATGATCCCCGTAACTGTGCAGCAGCAGCGGGGGAGATTCCGAGTCTTTGTCCCGAAGCCGGGAGGGACTGACACCGGTAATCACGAGGTCGTCCTCCGGGGTGATTTCGCAAGGAATACCGATGGTCGTGAGTTCGGTGCGCAGCGCTTCGAGACGGTCCGTCTCGTGACCCCGCAGGTGGTGCAAACCGCGCAATCGGGAGGTTCCGGGGGCGAAGGCGGCCAAAGCCGCCACGGTGGGAACCAGCTCGCCCACCGCGGTGAAATCGGCGTCTATCGGCCATAGCGGACCTCGACTGGAAACCGTCAACACTCCGTAGTTCCACTCCACGTGCAGGCCCATTCTCGGCAAAATCTCCAGCCAGGCTGCTCCTGCCTGCGTGGTGTTCGCGGGCCAAGTGGGGATAGAAATCCGCCCCCCGGCAATACCTGCCAGAGCCAAGAACGGTCCCGCGTTCGAGAGATCCGGTTCGATGAGAACGTCCTGACCCAAAACCGGCTCTGGGGCCACATGCCAGAAAGGCTTGCCCTCCTCGGACAGACCCTGCGCAACGGTAACTCCGTGTTGAGACAGGCATTCTAAAGTCATCTCGATGTGTGGCAGCGAAGGTAGCGCCGCAGTTTTGGAACGAACGGTACAGCCATCGGGCAGCAGCGGCGCAGCCAGCAACAGAGCTGAAATAAACTGCGAGGAAGCTGTAGCATCTATGGTGACTTCCGCGGCGGGGCGCCCCACGGGAGGATAAATCGTGCAGGGGAATACCCTCCCATCCGGGGATTCGTACTCGACATGGGCTCCCCACTGAGTCAGAGCATCCAACAAAGGCCGCATCGGGCGCGTATTTGCTTGTGTATCGGCGACCAACCGCACGGCGCGCCCCAATGCCACCGCCACAGCGGGGATAAAACGCATGACAGTTCCAGCCAAACCGCAATCCACCGTAACGGGAACATTATCCCGCAAACCACCCGGAGAAACTGCGGAAGTTGACTGCGACCACAGTTGGGTCAGAGGGGTAATCTGTACCGGTTGGTCCACAACTGGGGGCCACGGCTCGATAACCGCCCCCAACGAGCGCAGCGCTTGCACCATGAGGTCCGTGTCGCGGGCGTACAGAACCCCCGTGAGAGAGGCCTCAGTATCGCTGATGGCACCGAGCAACAATTCCCTGGCACTCAAAGACTTTGAACCCGGCAGCGTCACCGCACCGAAAACGGGACCTTTCGCGTGGGGAGCCCGCCAAACTGTTGCTTGCATAGGTTCAGCTTAATGGAAAAATCGCGCCGTTGACCGTTTTACAGCCCTTCAAGGGATAGGTTTAGAACATGAGTAGTCGCTGGGAGGAAGATTTACAGTTAGCCCTGATTATGGCAGACCAGGTAGACGCCCTGACCACCAAGCGTTTCTTGGCTCCCGATTTGGAAGTCAGCGATAAACCGGATTTGACGCCGGTAACCGATGCGGATAAAGCTGCTGAAAAACTCATCCGGCGGCATCTGTCACATTCGCGAACTCGAGATGCCATCGTGGGCGAGGAAGAAGGCAGTACCGGTTTGGCAGCCCGAAAATGGGTCATCGACCCGATTGACGGTACTGCGAACTTTCTCCGCGGGGTTCCGGTGTGGGCTACTCTCATTGGGCTGATGGAGGACGGCAAGATGGTGATGGGGGTGGTTAGTGCGCCCGCCCTAGGGTTTCGGTGGTGGGCTGCCGCAGGCAGCGGGGCGTGGACTGGGCGGTCGCGTTCCTCGGCGCGTCAGTTGCAGGTTTCACGTATTTCTAACCTGAATCAGGCTTCCTTCTCCTACGCGCTCATCGGCGAATGGGCCGAGGCTCATCGTTTGCGGGGCTTCATGAATCTCTCTCAGCAGGTATGGAGGACTCGTGCCTACGGCGATTTTTGGTCCTATATGCTGCTGGCAGAAGGCGCGGTGGACGTTGCGGCGGAACCGGACTTGAACCTGTGGGACATGGGGGCGCTCTACCCCATCGTGACCGAAGCTGGCGGTAAGTTCACGTCCCTCACCGGTGAGGATGGCGTGAACGGGCCGGGGGCAGTAGTTACCAACGGCCGTCTGCATTCCCAAGTTTTGCAGTATATCGGCTCAGAAACAGACTAATTTGTGAGGTTTGCAAAACTCTTAAATTTTCGCCTTCGGGGTTGCTCTTATGCTTGAGTCATGAAGTTTTTACACACCTCTGATTGGCATCTCGGCCGGGACTTTATGAACTATGACCTAGCCCCCTACCAGGATTACTTCCTGGAGCAAATCCTGACGCAAATTGAAGCGCACCGTCCCGATGCTTTGCTGATTTCGGGCGACGTATTGGACAAACCCAATCCGAGTGATGCGGATTTGGACAAATTGTCCGGTTTTTTGAATGAGGCACGACAAATGACTCGAATCATCCTCATTGCCGGTAACCACGATGGAGCCTCCCGGCTCGGTTTTGCCAAGGGATTCACTCTGCCGGAAGTCAATATCGTGACGAAAGCTGCCCAGGTTGGTACCGCTATCGAGGTCCCGGGACCCGACGGTGAACTCGGTGCGCTGGTCTACCCCATCCCCTACCTGTCTCCCTACCAGGATCGCGCGGAGCTATCCACGTGGGTTGATGAGGACGGATTTCGTCAGGTTGAGGACATGGCACCGTTCCTCCCGGGGAACCCGGCCGTGCTGTTTGCCGAGCTACTGCGTGGCATGGGGGAAGACCTGCGACAACTCAATACCGCGATGAAAGCTGCCCAGGACGGCACGTTTCCTGATCCCGACAGTGAACTCGGAGCACGGGTCTACTCCTTCCCCGAACTACCTCTGCATCTGGAACGGACGGAGCTACCTCCGTGGATCGGTGCTGACGGGATTTGTCATTTCGATGAGCCGGCACCGTTGCTCCCAGCAAAACCGGAAGTGCTGTTTGCGGCAGCGCTGCTTCGCATCGGGAGGGACCTGAAACGGAGGAACACGGACGTGCCGGTCCTCGCGATGGCTCATGACTATCTAACACAGGTCGATCCGAATAAAGAAGTGGAACCGCTGGGAAATCTCTCTCCGATCCCGGTTTCTATGTTGGATTATTTCGCCGGAGGCCCGGAAGGATACAACGGCATTGATTATCTAGCACTGGGACACATTCACGGGGCGTATCCGGTAGATGGCACTGAAGCCACGGCCTGGTACGCGGGGTCTCCTCTGCCTTATCGGGTTAGTGAGAGCAACGAGAAATGCACCCTTTTGGTCGAGGTTCACCCCGATCACCAGGTGGAGGTCGAGAAGCTACCCTTGATAGTGCCTTATAAAGTCACACGACTACAGGGCAGTATTGAGGACCTCACGAACCCGGACGACTCCCGCTACCAGTCCTGGCATCAGGCCTTTTGCAGCATTAACCTGACTGAAACGACCTTGCCGCCAAACGCTTATAACCGACTGAAAGCGGTTTTCCCGCGAATGTTGAAGCTCACCCATTCCCAGGGCACTCTGAACGGGACGCTGCAATCTGGCGCAGAGTTTCGGGAGCTTTCTGAGTTAGAGATTGCCACCGAATTCTTACGTACCTGTGGCATTGACACAGAGGAAGACCTTGCTTTGCTAAACGAAATATATGAAGACACTGTTGGGGGGACAGAGAAATGAAATTCCATAAACTTACTCTTGAAGGGGTGGGAAGTTTTTACGAGCGCACCACCTTGGACCTGGATGCGCTGGCCGAGTCGGGACTGTTCTTAATTACGGGCAATACCGGATCGGGTAAGTCCACTATCCTGGACGGAATTGTCTACGCTCTGTATGGGGACGTAGCCGGTGAGAGAGATTCCACAACAGATCGTATTCTCTCCTACTACTGGGACAAGGACTACCCTCCTGAGGTCGTACTGGTGTTCTCAGCCCACGACAAGTTCTATGAGCTGCGTCGCACGGTGACCTTTACGAAGCCAGGGCGTAAGTCTTTCACTCAATCCATAGCCCAGCTCAAGGTGTCAGATACCCCGGATTTTGACAACGTTACCGAACCCATTGCGATAGGTAGAGACGTAACGAAAGAGGTAGTGAGTATCCTCGGCCTGGAGAAATCACATTTTCTGCAGACGGTGATACTTCCCCAAGGCCAGATTCAGCAGTTCCTGACCGCAGGGGCTGCCGAACGGCATGAGGTTTTATCCAATCTTTTCGGGGCGGAATGCTTTATTGCCATGGAAAAAGCCGCTAAGGAACGTGCCTCTCAAGGCAAGGAAACCACCAAAGAGTACACCAGACGTCTAGGTGAGCTTCTCACAACTGTGTATGCGGATCTTTCCAACATTGAGATTACTGGTGAAAATGAAACCGCTTGGAGCAAAGCATTGGAGGAATTTGCAGTGGCAAAAGACGGGGCGGCGCAGTCGATTTCCGCCTTGGAGCAAGCCGGAGAGCCCCTCTTTGCTAGCGCCGCCAAAATTTTGCGCGAAGAAGCCACTAAGGTTACAGACGCCGCCGAGCAAGCTCAGAAAAAATACCAAGCAGCTCAGACAAAACTCACTACAGCGGAAACCGAGCAGAGCGTCATCTCAGAGGCACGACGGATGACTGAAAGACTTGCCGAACTTTCCGAAAAGACAACCGAAATTGAACAACTGGACCAACGCAACCAGAAAGCCGTGCATGCCAACGCCGTCATGGACAGCGAGAAGGCAGAGCAGAAACCTTACCGGTCAGCCGAGCACCAGCGTGCCAGTATTCTTGGTTCTTTGACACAGCTGGTCGATAACGATACGGATTTAGCCGAATTTAGGGACCGAGTATCCAAGCTGTCGGACACAAAATTGCAAACCTGGTTAGAAGGGGAGGAACCCAGCACCAATTTGTCTGACCTGCGCGATGAGATGAGCGAAAAGATTAATGACAACCAAAAGAGGCTGGAGGCCATCAAAGCCAATCTCTCCCTTCAGAGTCAAAAAACTACCGCTGCCAACAGTAAGGAAGAACAGCTGAAGTCTCTGCGCAGTCAGATTCGCCAGCTCAGCGACACCGCTAAAAAAAACACAGAAACGCTGGACAAACAGCGCCAGATACTGCGAGAACAGAAGCAGCTTGCGGACGGGTTGCCCAGCCGGCAGACAGAGTTGAAAAATGCTCAGGAGCACCACGATTGGGCAAAATCGGCTGAAAAGTTAGCCAAGGATTTGAAAGCTGCCACGAAAAATGCTGCCCGGCTGCAAGAAAGCTACGACCGGGCACAGGAAAACGCCGAGTCCGTTTTGCGAAAATGGTCTGATACCGCGGCGTCTCGCTTGGCGGCACAGTTGCAGGACGGGGAGTCATGTCCGGTCTGCGGTTCTCTGGATCATCCGCATCCCGCAGCCGAAACGGCTGACAAAACAACCTTTCAGGACTATGAAGCAGCTGCGAGCGAAGCCAAAAAAGCTCACGACAAGCTGTCTGACGCAAACAATAAGGAAACTGAGATTAGCGCCAGATTGCAAACAGTTACGGATCAGCTCCAGGGCCGGGATATAAAGTCCTTGGCTGCTGCCCTCGCTGACGCTGAGAAGGCCGTCAGTGAATCCGCCGTAGCTAGCAAGCAAGTACCCAAGTTGGAAAAGACAATTTCCGAACTGGAAGAATCAGACAAACAAAACCAAACCGAGCGTGAAAAACTCATCAAACAGGAAGCAGGATTAAGCTCGGAGGTTGAAAATCTCCACGAGGATATTCAGGCGCTTGCTGACAAAATTCGAGCGGAGTTGGCGGATTTTGGTTCCAATTCTGACCCGCAAGACTTGTTAGATACGAACCAGCACAGTCTGGACGCGGTCAAACAGCTCGCCAAGTTTTATGATTCCTGGCTGCCAATCCGCCAAGAGTGGATTAGCGCTCATGAAACGTTGCGCAAGTCATTGACAGACCACGGTTTCAAGTCAGTAGCCGAAGCCCAGACCTATGCCAAACCTCGCCAGCTTCTGGAGACTGACCAAGAAACAGTTTCTTCTCACCGCAACGAAGTAGCCGAACTGCGCGCGAAACTGGATACCGACGTGTACCGAGACAAAGCTGCAGTCAAGCCCCCCGACCTGGAGAGCCTTCGAGCAGCTACCGAAGCCAGCAAGCAGGAGTATCACTCTCTCACCCAACAGTCGGCGTCTTTGGATAGTTCCCACCAAAATTTGTGCACCCACAAGGAAAGGTACGAACAGACCAAACAGGAATGGGACGCAAAAGCGTCAAAGATTGCCGGCTATGAACGTTTATCTCAAGTACTCAATGGGGAGAACACGATGAAAACTACTTTGAGTGCTTACTACTTGAGCAAGCGTCTGGGACAGGTGACTTTTGTAGCTAACCAGTTGATTTCTGATGTGTCCGGGGGATACTACGAAATCAGGCATAACGAAAACTATGAGTCGGACCGCAATCAGAAATATCACGGACTGGGCATCGAAATGTACAACGGCGCTCAGGACAAGGTGGTACCGCCAAAGTCGCTGTCCGGGGGCGAAAAATTTTACTGTTCACTCGCTATTGCCTTGGCGCTTTCCGAAGTCGTGCAACGAGAAAGGGGCGGCATCACCCTGGAAAACATTTTCATCGATGAAGGTTTCGGCACCTTGGACAATGACACCAGAGAGGCAGTCATGTACACGCTGCATAGTCTGCAGAAGGAGGGAGGACGTTGTGTAGGAATCATCTCACACGTCAGTGAACTGCAAGAGGAAATTCCCCTCCAGGTTCAGGTGCGAAACTACCACAGCGGCAACACCACGGAACTGAAACCAGGCGGGAAACGCAAGATTGGCTCCTACCTACAAATCAACGGTTTGGATACGGTCTAGCTCAAGCCCAGGAATTCTCGCAGGACCTCGAGTTCGGAGCCGTCGAACCACAACAGTTCCGGAAACTCTAAGTCCTGGGTGGACTCCCCCGCCCCTGCCGCACGGGCGGCCTGCCCCGCGCGTAGCTGCGCTAGTTTTGCCACTTCTGCGCCAGCCGCCGGCTCGTCTACATGGTAGGAAACCACTTCAGAATACTGAATCGGTCTGGTCAGGATGTATCCTCCAGCCAATTCCGGGTGGCAGGGTTGCAGGTCCGTGTCCGCGACTTCCGCCACCGCCACCACCCGGAGCGGCTGGGAGCTTTCGGTTTGCGCGTCTAAAGATTTCAAAGCGGCGGCGTGTAAAGCCTCATCTTCCGCCACCTCTCGATCCTCCCCGTGCAGCTTACTGGGAGCAGGAAAACCGGCAGCGGCGCACCAGGCCCCGTCCACGACCGTGACCGGCGCACCCTCCCAGGTCTTGTCCTGTAGGGATTGGGGACACAGCGCAATGTAGGCACGAATCGTTTTCGTCCGTTGGAGGGCTTCACTCATTTTCTGGTTCCTTCTGTTCGCCACGTTTGAACTTCAAAAGTTTGCTCTCCCGAGTCCTGCTCCGTCCCGAGCCGCGCCGAGGAAGCAAACCGAGTTGTTTAAAAATTTCATTCTGCAGCCCTTCCAGGTCCTCCAGAACCGCAGCGTGAGGATTCGCCGTCATCACATCACAAGCAGCCACCAGAGCACGGTCAAAATCTTCTCCAGCTTCTCGCACCACCGTCACCGGCAGGTTTGAAACCGAAGCGGACACCACACGAACTATGGAATTGCGCCAGTTCGCCCCTCCCACGGAAGCCCTCCCGCGATTCACTACCGCCAACGTCGGGCAGCTCCAAAGTTCCTGTTCACGAGCCCAATTGTGGTTGACCAGCAGCCGGCGAATCCCCACCGGGTCAGCCAGACCAACTTCCACCACCAAGTCGGCAACGTCAAACGCTCCTAAGGCAGCCCCGTAACGAGTCGGCCCCATAGCCGCCAGCAAATCCGACTGGTCGTCTGCACCACTCGCCAAATCCACCAGAATCCAGCGGTAGTTAATCCGAGCCATCTCTAAAAGAGCTGACAACGCGTGCTGGCCGACCTCACGCCACCGCTCCGCCTTGGTCAGTCCGGTCAACAAATCAACTCCGAAGCCCACCCGCGTCACCAGCTGCGGAAAACTTTCTGGCTTTAGCTTTCCTTGTTCCGCTAAACGACAACCGGTCACCACCCCGGAAGTGTCTAAAGCAATCCCCAGCATCTGTACCAGAGACGACTCGACCGTATCGGCATCGACCAGCAGAACCCGACCAAAGTTACGTAAACGCGAGGCTATGTTCAAAGCTAGCGTAGACTTTCCCGGTGCGCCCACCGGACCCCAAAAAGCGACAATCTGACCTATTGAACCGGCCAATTCAGCATTATCGTTACCGAATTCCTCACGAGGGTTGGGAGGCGGCGGAGGCATCAGGGTGGACATCATCTGTTCCAGCAGACGGGCTGCCTCACTCTGTTCAGGCTCTTCCACTCGGGGATCCGCTTTGGCTAAAACCGAAATCCCCCCGTGGCTGTTCAACTGATCCACGTCCTCCAGAGGGGCAAAGGCAATGATAGCAACATTTTCAGCGGCTAGTTCCTGGACGGTGGCTCCCTCCAGTTCCAGCATCTCGGTATCCACCGCTACCAGCTGCACCAGGTGCGCCTTGGCTATCGATAATAGCTCCGTGGCGTCACGGCAGCGCCGGATGACTTGCAGGGGCAGAGAATCTGACTCAATGGTCCTGATGATGTCCGCTTCCAAATCTGGATGCAGGCAAGTCGCCACCCCGATAAAACTCATGATGCCACCGGTATCGCCATCAGCGGGGTTTTTGTACCGATAGCGGCCAAGATAGGAGACAAGTCCTCTTCCGGTACGCTGATTTCTACATTCGTTTTGTTCTTCGACCCGAGCGCCGTTTCCGAGTTTTTTTCCGCCAGGAACACGGCTTTATCTGCCAGCTTTTGAGCATTTTTCAACGGGAGATTCTTGTCAAAGACACTGGCTGATTTTTCGTCAGGGAGTTGCCAAATTTCGAGGTAATCTCCCTTTTTTACACTGCTTGGCAGGGGTGCTGCTAGCTCAAGGACAATCCGTTTGTTGTAGGGTTCGGTTTGGCTCAGCGAGGTTTTGGGGAGCAGCTGTCCGCCGGCAATAGTTTGCACGACCACGCTGCCTTCCTTTAGCTCGCCTTCACGCAGGTACAGACCCGCTGCCCGCCCCGGGTTTGCCGAAATAACTTCAACATCACTGGATTGCACGGTATGTCCCGCAACGAGGGTTGTTTTTGCCACCAAGTAACCTTCCAGGTGGCTGGCCAGCCGCACCGTAACTATGACCAGGATTACAGCCAGTACCATCAGGACGATTCCCAGTGCGGTACGCCGATTCAAGTACCGAGATTTGCTTGATATTTCCGAACCAATGGGCATACAGGCCTCCCTGAATTCTCCTTAATAGGCTTTATATCATTAAATTATCGAAGCATAGGAACGTTTTTGTTGTGGTTTTGTGTCATTTGATGTACCATAAACTCATGGGATATAATTTTTACACTATTGCTGATGTTGCTGACATGCTGAAGGTTTCTCACGGCGCAGTGCGTAACCTCATCAATAACGGAGAGCTCAAAGCTATCCAGATTGGCGGGCGCGGCCTCTGGCGCATCGAGGAATCTGCAATGGAGGAATATATCAAGGGACAATACGCCCAAAGCGAGGAAAAAATCGCTTCCGGGGCAGCCTTGGTGGACTAGCCCTTTCTTTCACAGCCCCCGCTTGATTAACCGCTCCTGGTTACACACCTGGCGGGGGTTGACGTTTTTTATTCCCAGTAGTGCTCCTCAACGCGGGCAAGAGACATAGAGAAGTCCAGACAGTGCAATGGCTTCATGGCGACCGTGATCGACAATATCCACAAAGTCCGCACCAACTCTCTCAATGTAGCCTTTCAAAGTCTGGTTGTGAGTGGTGAATTGGACTTCGCGGCGGGTGGCGGCAAACTCGCGCAGCTTCACTGTGCCTGGAATTCTCGCTTCAACCAAAGTGGGCCATTGCGGTACGGTCCCCAGGCCGGAAACTACTTCGATGGCCGAGTACCTTATGAAGATATCCATACGCAGCAAGCGCAGTATCAGCCAACTCGCTGCAGCATCAGCGACTTCACCACGCAGCGATTCCCCGTTGATGAGCCGAATCTCGACCGCAGTGCCCTTACTGGCTAATAAACGACCGGAGAGAGTCACCTCCGCCGCATCCGCCGCCGACAACTCAGTCGCTTCGGCTTGTCGCTGTGCGCGCAGCTTCGCCGCGAAATCAGCCGAGAGATCATCAAGATAATCGTCATGCTCCACGTCCTGTAGTCTAACTCACCCGCCGCAGCGGGAGAAGCAAAACATATTACTGGCTACCAAGAATGCTGTAAACAGCCTTAAAAAGCCGAATATTGACAAAGAAACGAAAAAAATCTTAGGATAAGGAATCAAACGCTATCAAACGTGCAATAACTAAATAAAACTTGCTAACAAAGGGAAATACTATGGAAACCGCACTTCTTGAACCCAATACTGCCGAAACCAATGACTCTGCCGAAGCGACTCGCCCTGCGCTCAGCACCTCTCCCGCGTCCTCAATATCCCTCCCTTCTGAGGTGAGCTCGCAGCCGATGACCACCGAAGTTACCGAAAATCTACTGATGGAGACCGAACGGGGATTCCAGCAGGAGGTCAAGCATCACGAGTCTGGCCAAAATGATCTGAAGCACGCCGCCGCACTCGTGACGAACCAGCCACTCCAGCCAGTAGTCGGTCCTGCCTTGAAACGCCGTCAGGTCGCCAAGCCGTCCTTGCGGAGTTTAGTCAAGGCAACTTATGCCCAAAGGGGCCAGACATGGCAATCGACAGCTCCGCAGCACCAAACGGAAAAATCCGGAAACATCGGGACGGACCCAGCCCCCGTAAGGCCCCAAGGGAAATCATTCATCGAGGATGTTCAACATTCCCCTCGAGTTTGGGCCGCTCAGATGGCTCGGTGCGGGCTAGAAATCATTGAGGGCATGCGCCCTTTGTCCCAAATGACTCGCTGGGCCTCGCCGCAGGCTTATCGCTACCTCGAACAGCACCGAAACGCTATTGGCTCCAAGCAAAAGCCACAACCGGGACTCATCGGAGGCAAGACACGCCGGGTGTCACCAGTGAGGGTGCTCAGCGCCCACAGCCGGGCTACCTCCGCGACCACTCACGAAGCGGTTGTCGTACTCAACGACGGCCAGCGGACTCGTGCCGCCGCGCTAACCTTAGAAAATCATGGCAATCAATGGATGATTGCCGCGATTCGCCTGGGCTAAACTGAGACCCTCAACCCCGCCGTTTTGCCGCACGACGCTGCGCTCTGTTGCCCTGCGGAGCTTGTTCAGTGGAGCCATCGCTGGAATAAGAGATTTGTGAGTTCATAGCCTGATGTCCGGTATCGCCCATAACCGTGCGATTAGCAGATACCGATTTCAGACCGGCCCTGCGCCCGGATTTCTTAAAGTTGCGGGCTTTCTTTTTTGCCGCGCTCTTAGAGAGAGGCGCTTTACTGTCCGGCGTCGGCTCTTCCGTTACTTCCGCCTGGCCTTCGCCAGCCTCCCCAGCTTCCTGAGCTGCGGCTTCAGCGCGCTCCAGGGCATCGACAAAGGCCTTGACGTACCCAAACACATTCTGGACAGTCTCTTCCTTAATACGTCCCATCATGGCGCTGAACATGAGGTAACCCTCAGTCTTATATTCCACCAGGGGGTTGCGCTGGCCCATCGCCCGCAGCCCGATGCCTTCCTTCAGGTAATCCATCTCGTACAGATGCTCACGCCACAGCCGATCCACCACCGAAAGCAGAACTCGCCGTTCCAACTCCTTCATCGGTTCATCGCCCAGCTGGGCTTGCGCAATGGGATTTTCCGCCAAAGACTTACCAGCTAGCTCATACTGCAACTTGGCGTCATCGACCAACTGTTCGGTGATGAAATCCGTGGTCAAAGCCGATTTACCGCCCACCGCGTTTTCCAAATCCTCCACCGAAAGCGACACCGGGTAGAGATTCTTTAGCCCCGCCCACAAGGTCTTCAAATCCCATTCGCTAGTATCGGGAAGGTCCGTGGCCTGCGCAACCGCATCCGCAATTGTGCCCTCGATGAAGGAGTCAACCGTGGCCGAGAGGTCCTCCCCACGCAGCACTCGTCCCCGTTCCCCGTAGACAGTTTCGCGCTGCTCAGTCATCACATCGTCGTACTTCAAAACATTCTTACGGATTTCCGCGTTACGCCCCTCCACCTGGGTTTGCGCCGAACGAATCGCGCCGGAAACCATCTTAAACTCCATGGGAATGTCCTCGGGCAGACTCGAACGCATCACGTTGCCGAGCCAGCCTTGGTTGGCAAAACGCATCAGCTCGTCTTCCATCGACAGGTAAAAGCGGGAGCGACCGGGGTCTCCTTGACGTCCCGCACGACCGCGCAGCTGGTTGTCGATACGGCGCGACTCGTGGCGTTCCGTGCCCAAGACGTAGAGTCCACCAAGTTCCACAACCTCGTCGTGTTCCTGAGCCACCTTGGCTTTGGCATCCTTCAAGGCTTGAGGCCAAGCAGCCTCGTATTCTTCAGAGTTTTCCTCCGGATCCAGCCCGCGGTCTTTCAAATCCTGTACCGCCAAGAATTCGGCGTTGCCGCCCAGCATAATATCGGTACCGCGCCCGGCCATGTTGGTCGCGACTGTGACCTGGCCCTTTCGGCCAGCCATCGCCACAACTGCAGCTTCACGTTCGTGCTGTTTCGCGTTCAACACCTGGTGGGGAATCTTCCGCTGGTTCAGCAAGTGCGAGAGGTATTCGGATTTCTCCACCGAGGTGGTGCCGACCAGGACAGGCTGACCGCGATGATAGTTTTCTTCGATGTCCTCAACGACCGCGTTGAATTTCGCTTCGGCGGTTTTGTACACCACGTCGTCTTTGTCCTCGCGAATCATGGGTTTGTGCGTGGGAATCGGCACCACGCCCATCTTGTAAACATCGTTAAATTCGGCGGCCTCAGTCTCAGCGGTACCGGTCATGCCGGCACGTGAACCCTTCGGGTAGAGACGCACGTAGTTCTGCAGAGTAATCGTGGCTAAAGTCTGGTTTTCAGCCTTAATTTCTACGCCTTCTTTAGCTTCAATCGCCTGGTGCATCCCTTCGTTGTAGCGCCTTCCGGGCAGGACACGCCCAGTGTGCTCATCAACAATCAGCACTTCCCCTTCCGGGGTGACAATGTAGTCTTTATCCAGCTTAAACAGCTCTTTAGCCTTGATGGCGTTATTCAAAAACCCAATCAGGGGCGTGTTGGCGACCTCATAGAGATTGTCGATACCCAGGTAGTCCTCAACTTTGTCAATGCCGGGTTCCAAGACCCCCACGGTGCGTTTCTTTTGGTCCACCTCGTAGTCTTCGCCAGGATGCAAATCCTGGACAATCTTGGCGAAGTCCGTGTACCAGTGGTTGACATCACCCTGGGCGGGACCGGAGATAATCAGGGGGGTACGGGCTTCGTCAATGAGGATGGAGTCCACCTCATCGACGATGATGTAGTTGTGTTCCCGCTGCACCAGGTCTTCGACTCGTTGCGCCATATTGTCGCGCAGGTAATCGAAACCGAACTCGTTGTTGGTGCCGTAAGTGATGTCGCAGTTGTACTGTTTGCGGCGTTCCTCGGGATCCATCTGAGCCATGATGATGCCGGTGCTCAGACCCAAGTAACGGTATACGCGTCCCATCAATTCGCCCTGGTAAGACGCCAGGTAATCGTTCACGGTGACGACGTGTACGCCTTTGCCGCTCAGCGCCCGCAGGTAGCAGGGCAGCGTGGCTACCAAAGTCTTGCCTTCACCGGTTTTCATTTCGGCAATGTTGCCCCAGTGCAAGGCCGCCCCGCCCATAATCTGTTCCCGGAAGTGACGCAGTCCGAGCACCCGATCGGAGGCTTCACGAACAGTTGCGAAAGCCTCAATCATAAGGTCGTCAAGTTTCTCGCCCTCTTCCAGGCGCTGCTTGAACTCGTCAGTCTTTGCTTTCAGTTCGCTATCGCTCAGCTCGCGGTATTCGTCTTCAAGCAGGTCCACCGCATCAGCTACTTTCACCAGCTTCTTGAGGACTTTACCTTCACCGATGCGCATGAACTTATCAAGTAAGGACACGTTTTGCCTTCCTTTTCAGGTCTATGGGATGGCCTTATGGGGCTATCCATTGAGGTCAAACAGCCTTTTATCTACGATTGTCAGGGGTTTGGCCCGACCGTGATGACTCAGCCTCGACCATTTTAGTTGAAAGCGCCTAGCTTCGCGAAAGCGAGGCGCGAAGCTCCGGTTCTTGGGGGCAGTTGCTTTGGCTCACCGGAGATAAATAAAGAGGGACCCTGGGACTGCGTCCCAGGGTCCGGCCTTAAACTTAGTCGTTCAGCTTGCAGGTTGCGTCTAGGCGAATCACGCCATAGGTCCAGCCTTTCCGGTGGTAAACCACCGCCGGCTGCGCGGTCTCGGAGTCAATGAACAGGTAGAACGGGTGGCCCACCAATTCCATCTCATCCAGGGCATCCTCAACACTCATAGCCCGGCTTTCGTGCAGTTTTTCACGCACAATAACGGGAGAATCACCCAACTGCTCCTCACGAGACTCACCCAGTTTCAAGGGCGGCTTAGCGACGGGAGCCTCAGCCGTTTCCGGAATCTGCACATCCAATTCCACGTCCGGTGGAATCTCGTATTTGCGGTGGTCCTTAGCCCGATCCCGAGCTCGGCGCAAACGCTCAAAAAGTTTTCCGGCGGCAATATCCACAGCGGCGTAGCGGTCTGACGAAGACGCCTCCGCCCGCACCACCGGCCCTTTGCCGAGAACAGTCAGTTCGATACGTTCCGCAGTATCAGCTTGTCGCGGATTCTTTTCATGCGTCAGTTCCACATCGACACGTTGCGTACGGGGAGCCAGCTGCTCCACTTTGGCCATTTTTTCCTCGATGTATTCCCGAAAATTCGGGTGGATTTCAGCATTACGTGCTTTCACGGTGATTTCCATGAGGGCCTCCTTAGGTTAGGAATTGGGTTCCAACTATCATTTGCTGGGACGGAGTGTTCGGTTCTCACCTCTTTCTCACACAGGTGCACTCCGGTGTGTCACCTGCGATTTTTGCATGTGCTTTATATTTTAGAGCACACCGCAAAGCCGTGCAGGACTTCCACTTACTTTTCGGAATTCTCCGGGGAAGATACTGGCATTTCGCGCCGTGATGAAGCGAAAACCAGCCCCGCGAGGACAGCTGCGTCTAAACCGGACAAAACGCGAATCATTTCTCTCAAAGTCGCCCCGGTGGCACTGACATCATCGATTATCAGCAGGCTCTTGCCGGCAAGTTCGCGTTTTGCCACCGCTGTACTGCCACGAACCTGCATTTTGCCGTGCCGATTCAAGTTGCGAGATTCCCACCCCAGGCCAGCTTGAGTCGTGGAGCCTGCCGCGAGTTCCAGGATTTCCAGCACTGACGCCTGACGACACAGTCCCGCTCGCACCAATCCCCGCGCCGCGCCCTGAGCGAATGCGGCAGCGACTTCAGAAGGATCACGGGGATGGGTGGAAGGGGCTGGGACTACGAAAACCTCCCGCCGGATTGTACCGTCAGTTCCAAATTTGTCCCTAGCTAGCAGGCCTTCTGACACCAAGCCCTGCACTGCCGATTGACCCGCCGCTGTGAAATACCGGCGTAGATCCCGCCGTTTATCATGCTTACCAGTCAAAACTACGCGCCGCATCGGGCCGTCATATTTGGCGATGGCAAATACTGGAACGTCTGTTACATTATCCTCGTCCTCAGCAATCTGCAGCGGGAACGGTCGTCCCAGCATCTGCGCCAGACAGGTGTCACAGATTTCTTCATCCCAAGCCCCGCAGCCAACGCATTCCGTGGGCAGCAATACCTTTCCCAGTTCACCTGCCGCGTCCCAGAAACCCGAGAAAACCACCATAGCGCGTTCCTTATCTGGCTATCCGGGGTAACTGGGATCGGCGACCCCGTTGAGGACTTGCTGCCAGTTCCTACCGGAACGCTTGTATAAATCGCCACCCGTAGTAATCAAATAAATCTGGTTTTCCTCCTCGCCGGCAGCCAAATCTACGGCGTTCTTAACCCCCGGCAAAGTTGATACCGGTCCAAAAAGCGGAGCAATCCGAACGGTAGTGCTATCTCCTGAACCGGTCAGCAGCACCAGGGAATCTCCTTGTAGCCATGCAATTGCGGGAACAACCTCGTTCCCAGCCTGCAACGTCACCGGAGCGGAAAAAGATTTCGGAGTGCCCGAGCCGTCCCGAATGACGACCGCGACACTCACAATGTCTGCCTGACCTACGTGACGTACGAAGGCAACCCGTGTTCCGTCCGGGCTAACGGTAAAAGCATGGACCGGGTCTCCGGTCTCCCACGGCACTTCCAAATTCGCCCTGGTTCCATCGGGACGCAACGCAATCACTTGGCGCGGATTAGCTGTATCCAGAGTCCAAATCCAACCGTTTCTATCGATGGAAGCAGCCAACAGCTCTCGACCGTTATACAGCTGCGTCACCGCACCGTGCCCCCACACATAAAGCCGGCGATAACTGGAATCTGTAAAAACGATTTCGTTGCCAGCGGTAGAAATAGCCGGATTCGTGATAACACCGGAAGCCACCACCCCAGCAGGCACCAGGACCTCGGTGGCTCCGGAGTTCAGACGCACCACGTTGCCGTCTTTGACCATAATGGGGAATTGCGGCGTGGTACTTTGCGTGATTGGATTCGTGTTCTCCAAAGGCACTTTACCGATGCTCAAACTGACGGTAGAGATTCCCGAAACATCGCGCAGTGTCGATTCTATCTGCCAATACGCCAAGTTAATCGTGGTGGGATCGCTGAAAGCATCCGGGATATTTAAAGACACGTTAGCGACACCGTCAAAAACATCTACCGCTCCCCCTGCCAAAGTGCTGCCGGCGGGGAAAGCAGAACGAACCGCCCCTTTAAAGCCAGCTTGCGGCCCTGCCAAGAGCGCATTAACCAGGTAGGTAGGCAGCCGTCGACGCGGATACCAGCGCAGATCCGGGACCAAAGCTCCCGCATCGTTGGTGAGGAAGTACACGGGAGCCGAAGCGTAAATCGAGCTGAAAGCCGATTGGGAAAGCATCACTCCGTCCTCCAAAGCGGCGATACGCCACTGATTGTCGGCGGGCTTCACCAGGGAAAACACGGTACGAACTCTCTCGGAGGGACCTGCCACGGTATAGTTTCCATGCTCGTCGACGCTTCCGAGCGCGCGAGCGGTCACTTCAACAGAGCCATCTCCCAGTTGACGAGTCTCCAGCGCGGAATCCGTATCGAAAATTTCGACTTGGACATCGGGGCGCCAGTCTATCGCCGCTTTGGGAGCGAGGAAGGAACGTGCCACGGTGAAGTCATCGGAATATCCCGCCGAACAGGCACGAATAAAACCGGTCACAATCTGTTCCACAGTTGCGTTCGGGACGGGCCCGGGGGCGCTCAAGCCTAGCAGCGGCTGATTCATGCCGACCCGTACTTCGGAATCATTGACGGGACCGGCAGTTGGCAACGCGGCACAACCGACCAGGCTGAGAGCAGAAATGCCCCCGAGGACAGCGCCCCACCACCGAGTTCGATTTTTGTTTAACATGGCTACACCTCCCCATTTTTCCCCAGAGCGTCCGACACGTTCGCTGGTGTTATTGCTTTTTCCGGCGCAGGCTGAGGAGGAACGTAACTATCCAAGGTAGGTTCCACATAGTCAGTAATATCCAGAGGCGAAGGGCCAATCTCCATATCGTGACGCCGTGGCAGGGTCAGCAAGAAAGACGAGCCATAGCCGGTTTTGCCCCATGCCTGCAGAGTGCCCCCAGACAGGCGAGCATCCTCCAAAGAGATGGCTAAGCCCAACCCGGTACCGCCCGTGGTCCGCGCTCGTGCCGGGTCAGCACGATAGAAACGATCAAACACTCGGCTGGTCACTTCCGGTGACATCCCCACCCCGTGATCAGAAACCCGCAGAGCCACGGCGGTTTCGCTGGAATCGGTAGTAATTACTACGGGATTTCCTTCGGAGTGCTCAATGGCGTTAACCAGCAAATTTCGCACGATACGGGTCACTCGGCGGGTATCAAGCTCCGCTGCGCAGGGGTACTTTGGCGGGTTAAAAATGACCCGGCACCCCACCTGTTCAGCCAAAGTGGCGTTATCCTCCACAACTTGCTCAACGAGCTTGTTCAGGTTCACCATCTCAAAATCAAGCCGGGCGGATCCGGAGTCAATACGCGAAATTTCAAGCAAATCCGCCAGCATGGCGTCGAATCGATCAATCTGGTCATGCAGCAGTTCCGCGCTTCGCAGCGCGGCAGGGTCGAGTTCTTCGCGGGCATCATAGATGACGTCATCGGCAATCCGCATCGTGGTCAGCGGAGTGCGCAGCTCGTGGGACACATCGGAGACAAAACGCTGCTGCAGCCGGGACATCTGACCCAAAGTATCAATCTTGGACTGCAAGGAATCCGCCATTTTATTGAAGGAATCAGCCAGTTGCGCGGTTTCATCCTGGCCTTGTGAGAGTACGCGTGCGTTCAAATCCCCAGCTGCCAAACGTTCCGCCGTGCGCACCGTGCGGCGCACCGGCACCAGCACGGAATAAACCACTACCCAGGTCATGCCCGCCACCAGCACCAGCACAGCGAGGCCGCCGCCGCCTAAAACCCCCATCACCAGGTTTATTGCCGCCTGTTCGTCAGCCAGGGAGTACACCAGGTAAAGTTCGTGAGCCCCCGCTAAGGGCAGGCTCACAGCAGTCCCTACCGCAATACCGGGATGCCGCTTGCCTTGTGCGTCCGTAATCTCAATAGACTGCCAATGCTGGCCGGTCTTTTGCTGTACCGCCTCACGCAGTTGGGAAGTAATGACTTCCCGCATGTTTTGGGTAGCGATTTCGTTAATCACAAAGGAGGAGGTTTCGCTGGGGTTGCGCAAAATCAGCACGGCGGGGGCGCTAGAACCGGAAGTGAGGGTGGAGATTGAGGTGACTACGTCCTGAGCGAGGGACTGTACCTGTTCCACAGTCGAGGCCGGAGCCTGGTCGAAACGATTTTGCGCCGTCCTCGCTTGGGTGGCAGCCTCCTCCAACACCTGATTCAGCCGCTCTTGAAAGATGCCGTTTTTGATGGCTGTGGAAGCATAAATCCCTACCGCGAACAGAATCACGAACGTTGCGACCAGCATGATACTAGCCATTCGCAGAGCCAACGAACGCCGAAGCCGTTTTGGAACCCAGGTAGCTTGCGTAACGCCAACTAAATAGCGGGTGGCGCTACCGAAGAATTGCGAGATTCTTCGCTGCCGGCGAGTCCGGCGAAACACCGTGTATTGCGAGGAACTCACTGAGGTTCAGTCCCGATTCGATAGCCCACCCCACGGACTGTAAGAACCACAGTAGGATTATCCGGGTCAAGTTCTACCTTGGCGCGCAACCGCTGGACATGCACGTTGACCAGACGGGTGTCGGAAGCGTGGCGCAGCCCCCAGACCTGCTCCAGCAATTCTTCGCGGGAAAACACCCGCCCGGGCTTTGTGGCTAGGGCAACCAAGAGGTCATACTCTAGCGGGGTGAGGTTTAAAGGCTTTCCGTCCCGGCTCACCTCGTGAGATGCCAGATTAATTTCCACCCCCGCAGCTTTCAGAATGTCATGTTCGGCCGCTTCTAGGTTGCGCAGCCGCGCGGCGACTCGCGCCAGCAGTTCTTTGGGTTTGAAAGGCTTAGGAATGTAGTCGTCAGCACCGGCTTCCAACCCCGCGACCACATCAGTGGTGTCGGATTTTGCGGTCAACATGATGATGGGCACATTTGAGAATTCACGGATTCTACGGCAAATTTCGATACCATCCATTCCTGGCAGCATCAGGTCGAGCAGCAGCAAGTCTGGTTCAACTTCCCGGAACTTATCCACGGCTTTTGCGCCGTCGGCACAAAAACTTGGTTCATAGGCGGATGATTCCAGAATAATGCCAATCATCTCGCTTAGGGCTTGGTCATCATCTACTACCAGGATTTTTGCACTCATACTCCTATTTTGTCACGATTTCACAATTTGCGGGAAGACCCGCAGAGGAGCTTGGCATTGCTATAGAGTTTTTCGGTTTAAACGAGCGCATCTGCGCGGTGTCGTGGCAATATTAAGTGAACCAGTTATTGGAAAGGCATTATGAGCGACAACTCTTACCTCAATCAGAGTACCCCCCCGGAGAACAGCCGTGGTAATGTTCCCCAGACGCCGGGTCAGGGCAGCCCGGTGCCGCCGGAACCTTCATTTACGCCTCCCCCCACGCCCGCCCCAGGCAGTTTCAACACGGGCTCGTGGACACTGACCCCGGAGGACAGCACCGGTAAGCCGGAGTCCCTCCCGAATCCTCTTCCGTCCGGATACCCCGCCGCGGCCGCCCCGCAAGCCTCCGCCCCCAACTTTGGAACGAGCAGTACAAACAGTTTCAACGGCACACACACGGCAAACAGTACCGGATTCGACCCTTATGGTTTGAACTATCAGCAGGTCCAGCCCGGAATTATTCCGCTGCGTCCGCTGAAACTTGGGGATATTTACAATGGAGCATTCTCCGCGATTCGCCAGGCTCCTTCTGTCATGTTCGGTCTGGTTTTGGCTCTCTGGGCAGGACTTGGCGGGTTGATGGGAGTGCTGCTTTATTTCCTCGCTCCTGACCTCAATACCTACCTGGCTAACGACTTCGATTTTGACGGCACGGAAGCCACGGTGGACAGTTTTCTGGAATTTACCGAATCAACGATACTCATTGGTGTCATCACCGGTCTGCTCCAACTATTTATCGTCTTTCTGACTTTGGCAATTTGTGTGGCCGGATTGGGACCCTTGATTCTGGGACGCCGCCCCACGGTAGCCGATGCGTGGCAAACTTTGAAAAGCCACCTCTGGGGCATCATCGGCTATTCTTTGTTGCTCATCTTAGGGTCAGCCCTGTTGCTAGGGCTGGGCCTGCTTCCGCTGGGCGGGCTTATCCTGATCAACATCAAAGATTTCGGGGCCTCTCTGGGCTTGTTGGGTCTTACTTTCCTCACCCTCATTGCCGTTGCCGTATTTTCCACCTGGATCTACGTAAAACTTGTTTTTGCTATCCCCACTGCCATCATGGAAGATATCGGCATCGTCCCCGCTTTGAAACGCTCCTGGACGCTGACCAAAGGCAGCTTCTGGAAGATTTTTGGCGTCGTCTTACTAACTTCCCTCATAGTTTCGTTCCTGGCCAACGGATTGAACACAGTGATTGGCTTGATTCTCTCCGCAGTGCTACTGATAAACCAGAATGTAACGATAGTAATGACTATCTCCGCCTTTTTGGGCACCATCATTACCGGACTGACCATGCCGTTCTACGGGGCAGTTTTAGGTCTGCTCTATATCGATACGCGGATGCGCCGTGAAGGTCTGGCGGTAAGTCTGCTCCAGGCGGTCCAGCAGGGCTGACGAACGGTACCACAGAAGGGATTCTCGGGTAGGTATGCTGAACATTTCGACGCAATTGGAGGGCTTGCGGCTCCATCACGTTGATTTGTGCTGCCTAGTGTTCTCTGACGTGTCGGACCGGGAGGGGCGCGACACACTCGAAGAGGAACTGTCCAAACCGATTTACCAGGAACGACCCTCCCTGCTGAAAAAAATCGTGGAGTGGTTTGCCGACACTTTTTCGTCCGCAAACGTCAATCCCGTCTTGCCTTCTTGGCTGTGGCTCATTGCCGCCTTAGTCGTAGCTATGCTGGTCATCATCATCATGATTTTGTTTTCGGGTAACTGGAAGTTCCGGGAACAGGTCAAGCCGACTCTCACTGATGATGCTGCGGTTTTCGAGGATAACCGCAGCGCGGTGCAATATCTGGCAGCAGCCAAAAATGCCCTCTCCCGCGGGGACTACTCCACGGCTTTCTTGGAACAATTTCGCCATCTGCTGCGTCTTTGTGAAGCCAACGAACTGTTGGTAATCACCCCCGGACTCACCGCTGGGGAAGGCAGTGCTGCCTTGAGCCGCGTGATTCCTTCAGAATCAGAGGAATTAGCTTGGGCGGCCGGCGTGTTTAACGCACTGCGGTATGGGCGACGGCAGTCGGACAACACCCAGGTGCAAAGATTGATTGCCCTGGATTCCCGCCTAGAATCTTTCGTTTCGCACTCCCGCACCCGTGTTAACCCCACAGATTCACCACGGGACGCGCTGATACAGGCGGGAGGTGCGCTCCAGTGAGCAGTACGACTCCACCTACAGCCACACCGCGCATCTCGGAAGCAATTCTTCGGGGCCGCTGGGTCATCGGCGGTCTGGTGTTGCTGGCAGTTTTTTCTTTCCTCAGCGCCGTGCTGCGTACCCCCACCGACGAAATCAGTCTTTCTATCCGCAACCCAAAAAGCAGCGGGGCGATGGCTCTGGCCGAAGTGCTTCGCCACGAGGGCGTGCTGGTCGGTGAGGCATATTCCGTACGTGACCTGGAGTCCTATAGTTCCAAGGACACTGTTGTCATCACCAATACCAATGAAATCGACGATGCCACCCTGCGAGAAATCCTGCACACACCCACAAACCTTTTGGTTATAGGGACTTTGGCACAAGGGAAACGTTTCGACCCCTATGTGGAATCCGCGCCAACGGGTTCTCCCAAGGAAATCAGTGCTCAGTGCGATTTTCCTGGTGCGAAAGCAGCCCGAACGATTTCTTCAACTCGTGGTTCACTCCGCCCTTTGCGGCAGCCCGAAACCGCGTGTTTTCCGATTGAGGATAACGCTTTCGCGTACGTATCGTTCAAACGTCCTGAAGGCTTCCGCTTAGCCTTGCTTTCCGAGGACAGCCTGGCGCGCAACGACACTATCACCGAGGCCGGCAATGCTGCTTTGCTGTTGAATCTGTTGGGTTCCAGCCCCCGGGTCGGTTGGGTCAACGGCACCACGTTCCAGCAGGGTTTTGACGAAAACGGTGAGGCTCAGCCTCTGTTACCCGATTTCTTCCTCATTGCCCTAGTGTATTTATTCGTGGCAGCTTTCGTGTTTACGTTGGCACAAGGGCGTCGCTTGGGTCGTGTGGTTCCCGAAGAGTTACCGGTCGTGGTGCATGGCGCCGAGGCAGTTTACGGTCGCGGGCGCCTCTACGAAAAATCCGGGGCCGTCTCGGTAGCCGCCCACAAGGCTCGGGAGTACACGGCTCGACGTTTAGGTGCCGCTTTGCATATTCCGACCCCGACGACCCCAACTGTCATGGTGCGAGAAGTGTCGCGATACACCGGGGTTGGCGAATCTCAGGTCTATGACCTCCTCTACGGTGAGGTGTCCGCCACCGCTCGCGGGTTGGGAAACCTATTGCACGACTTATACCTTCTGACCAAAACAAATCCGCGAAAGGAAAGCTAAATGGATATGCAAGATCCGACTTTGCGCAAGCTCATCGCGTTGCGTACCGAAATCAACAAGGTGGTGAAAGGCCAAGATGCGGTGGTAACCGGGCTGGTAATCGCGTTGTTGGCGGAAGGGCACGTGCTCCTGGAAGGCGTTCCCGGAGTCGCCAAGACCCTGCTGGTGCGGACTTTGGCAAAGTCGCTGGACCTGAGCCACAAGCGGGTGCAGTTCACCCCGGATTTGATGCCCGGCGACTTGACCGGTTCGCTGATTTTTAATGCTCAAGAGTCTTCGTTTACTTTCCGAGAAGGTCCCGTTTTCACAAACTTACTGCTGGCGGATGAAATTAACCGCACCCCTCCGAAAACTCAAGCTGCCTTGCTGGAAGCCATGGAGGAACACCAAGTCACTACCGATGGGGTGAGCCGCGCTTTGCCGGAACCGTTTACGGTCATCGCAACCCAGAACCCGGTGGAATACGAAGGCACCTATCCCCTGCCCGAAGCTCAGCTGGACCGGTTTTTGCTGAAACTAGACGTGCCTCTCCCGACACGGGAAACGGAGTTGGAGGTTTTGCAGCTGCATTTGAGTGGCTTCAACACTCACGACCTCGACGCCGCGGGAGTGAACGTGGCTGCCAACGCGGCAGACATAGCGGCGGCTCGCCAGGCCGTCAAGGAAGTCAAGGCCAGCAGTGAGGTGTTGGGCTACATAGTCGACCTTGTGCGAGCCACTCGCGCGTTACCGCAAGTGGAGTTGGGAGTGTCGCCCCGTGGCGCGACGGCCCTGCTGTCGACTTCCCAGGCTTGGGCATGGCTGTCCGGACGCGACTACGTCACCCCAGACGATGTCAAGTCCCTGGTCCTGCCCACATTCCGCCACCGTCTCCGGCTGCGTCCCGAAGCCGAAATGGAAGGCGTCAACGCCAAGACCGTCCTGGACAGCGTCCTGGCTACCACTCCGGTACCGCGCTAAACGCAGCATAACCCGGTTTCCACCATCGAAGAGTTATAGAGGGGAGGCGAAATGGCAGTTTCCAAACGCCTGGCGTTCTTGATCGCGCTGGGTATTCCGCTGGTGCTGCTGACTCACTGGAACTCTGGCGCCTTTTTCTGGCTGCTGGTGTGCCTGCTGGTGTGGCTGTTTGACGTCATCGCCGCGCCCAGTCCCCGCCACCTCGCGATAACGCGCTCCCTGCCCCACACACTGCGTCAACGCACCGAAACGCCCTACACCGTGAGCGTGAAAAATCCCACCAAACGTAAATTCCGCGCTCAGATACGCGACGCGTGGCCGCCTTCGCTCCAAGCCCTGCCACGCCAGCAGCGTCTAACACTGGACGCACAAAGCTCGACCACTTTGCAGGCCAGTTTTACTCCGCAACGCAAAGGCACTCTGCGTAGCGATGCCGTTACCGTACGCTCTTATGGGCCCCTGGGGCTGGGAGCCCGCCAGTTTTCTGCCCCCATCGTGCAGGAAGTGAAAGTGCTGCCGGAGTTTCGCAGCGCCAAGTACCTGCCCTCGCGCCT
Source organism: Mobiluncus sp. (assembly GCF_985070215.1). Classification (NCBI taxonomy): domain Bacteria; kingdom Bacillati; phylum Actinomycetota; class Actinomycetes; order Actinomycetales; family Actinomycetaceae; genus Mobiluncus; species Mobiluncus sp. Next base: position 52,776 of record NZ_CFKZQR010000007.1, read on the forward strand.
GAAAACGTTACGCCGTTTGGAGGGCAACTCCCTGGTCATGCAACGCGGGCAAGGCTCGGAGTTCGATTCCCTGCGGGAATACGTCCCCGGCGACGACGTGCGCGATATCGAGTGGCATTCTTCCGCAAGGTTGCGCACTCCGGTGGTAAAGACTTGGCGCCCCGAGCGCGACCGCAACGTCATCATCTGCTTGGATTCCTCGCGCAGCGCTGCGGTGCGGCTCGATAAATACCCCCGGCTGGATGCCTCTATGGAGGCGGCCCTGCTGCTCGGAGCATTGGCTGGCAGCGCCGGGGATCGGGTACACCTTATCGCGTTCGACAATCAGATTCGTTTCCATATTCAACCGGATCGAGGTGTCGGACTCATCACCGAGATGGCGCAGGCCTTGGCCGATTTGCAGGTTTCACTCACCGAAGCGAACTGGTCTGGACTGAGCCACACTTTGCTCTCCGGATTGCGGCAACGTTCTCTGGTTGTGATTTTGACAGGTTTGGAAGGCGGGGCGGAACGGTCCGGCTTGATGCCGATGGTAGAAGCGCTGTCCTCCCGACATCACGTGCTGGTGGCGAACTCTTTGGATCCCGAGTTGACCCGTTTGGCTCAACTGCCTGGCCAATGGAATCTCCATGATGCCAAGCAGTCGCTGAGTCGGTTCAATCCCGCGGACGCTTTCCTGGCGGCAGCGGCGATGGCGGAGTTGAACGAACACGAGGAAGCGGGGAATCTGCTGCCTCTGTTGGGGGGACATTTGTTGAACGCCACCCCTGAAAAGCTGCCTCCCAACTTGGCAGATGCCTACATTTCGTTAAAACGCCGCGGGCAGATTTGAGACGCGGTTTACCAGTATGGGTCGATATCTTCGGGATGTTTGCCGATGAGCTGGGAAGATTCCTCCAGCACCACTCCGTGAATGAGAGAACGCAGATCATCCGTGGAGCGAGCACGCTGCTCCAGGGGACGGCGATACACCACTACCTGGGCGGGCAAACTTTTGCCTGGGTCAGCGCCGAAACCTCTGCCCAAGACCACTGACTCGCTCTCCCAAGGTGCCGGGTCCGAAGGCGGAACGTCCTCCACCCCGTACTGAATAGCAGCTAGTTCTGGACAAGCCGCCACTAGGGAGCGAACTTCCTGAATGACCAGTTCATCAAAGGTTTCTCGACGAGTTCGGTAACGCGGCAGCATCGCTGGAACCAATACTCCACGATTGCCCCGGCCATGTCGATCGCGGCAAACATAGGCACGCCGCAGCCGCGGCCCGCTGCTGACATCCCAGCAAATCTCGCCGCCCAAATCCAAGACACGAACCCGGTTGGTTCCAGTTTTTTCACTCATTGCTCCTAGCTTATCCCGCGGCGGCACTCGGGTCGAGGATGTCCCGTACAAATCGCCGCGAACGCCCAAGTCAAGCTCTCAATCCTGGCTCTTTCCCGGCTCGGAATCGGCGTTAACAAGCGAGCCTGACTGCATCTGGCACTGGTCGGCAGTATGCTGAGAAAGTGACTTATACGCGCCGTTGTTCCAAACCGAGCTGCCCTAATCCGGCGGTGGCGACGATGACTTTTGACTATCGGGAGCGCAGCGCAATCGTTGGCCCACTCTCTGCCCATCGGAATCCTGGAGCATACGATTTTTGCCGTGAACACGCCGAAAAACTAACGGCGCCACGGGGATGGGAGGTCGTCCATTTGACGAATTCCTTTACACCCCCGCCGCCCAACGATGAGGAACTGATGGCTTTGGCCAACGCGGTGAAAGCAGCGGCGCAAAATCCCACCCCCCGCCAAACTGTGCATCCCGAAGGCTATCGCGGCCCCTTGGGAAGGGAACCTCAGCCCGGGTGGGGGGATAGCGCGCCCGGAACGCCCGATACCGCCGGGAAACGCCACGGTCACCTGACTTTAGTGCCGCCCCCGAAACAAGTCAGCTAAAACATTAGACCGGCCAACTTAGCTGTTGACCGGTCTAATTGTGATTCGTTCACAAGTGAATGTAGGTGTGCGCGTCAGGGCCTTCTTTGTCCCGGAAACGCTTCCACGAGGCGTGAATTTCTTTCTCCGCTTCAATTCGACCAACCCAGTTAGCGCCTTCCACCGACTTGCCAGGTTCCAGGTCTTTGTAAACTTCAAAGAAGTGCTGAATTTCGAGGCGATGGAACTCCGAAACATCCTCGAGCTCGGTACGCCACGCGGCTCGCTGGTCAGTAGCGGGGACGCACAAGACTTTGTCGTCGCCACCGTGTTCGTCAGTCATGCGGAACATTCCCAGCGCCCGGCACTTGATGACACATCCGGGGAACGTTGGTTCTTCCAAAAGGACCAAGGCATCGAGCGGGTCTCCATCCATCCCTAAAGAGTCATCAATGAAACCGTAGTCATCAGGGTAGCGTGTAGAGGTGAACAGCATTCGATCCAAAACAATCCGACCTGTCTCGTGATCGACTTCGTACTTATTGCGATTCCCCTTTGGAATCTCAATGGTCACATTGAACGTCAAAAAATCTTCAGCCATTATTTTCTTCGGCATCCTTACTTTTGTGCCACCGGTGTCTCCGGATTGGCATTGCTTTGCATCGATGTCACCTGCTTTGGCGAGCATCTCTGTAAAACCATTGTGCCACACCCGCCCCCCAGAGCGACATCTTCTATACTAGATGGGGTTGTTTCCGAACAGAAAACCGTTTGACAAGGGGGGTCGGTGCGCGCCAAAGGACGACTAAACGCAACAATAATCGTAGGCGCCCTGATTCTCGGCGGCGCTTACGTCGGTGCTGACGGAGCGGACTTAGTGCCAGGTATTTTGACCTTCAAACCACCTCTCCCCCGAGTGGTTCCATTCCCTGATTCCCCCGCAGTCAACCCCGAGCCTACCGAGATCCCGCTCTTTGCCAAATCCACCGATTTCGATGCCAATACTTATAAAACCTTAGTGCGCCAATTCGCCACAGATTACCGCCTCACCAACGCGAAACTCTCCTTCTGGGTAGGCGACCGGGATGGTGTGGAACTGGCCTCTTATGAGCCCCAAAGCGCGCTTACTGCTGCTTCTACGACAAAACTACTCACCGCGGTGGCGGCACTGCACGAATTCGGCCCGGAGGCGCGAGCTCGCACGGTAGTGGCCTGGGATAACGATAAGCGCAAGCTGTTTTTAATCGGCGGCGGCGATGCGCTGCTGGGGTTGGGAGCGGACGCTCCGCGTTCCATAAAAGGCTACGCCGGCCTAGACACTCTCGCGACTGACACGATTGTGGCACTTTCCTCCCAAACTCCAGGGAAATCTGAACATCACGAGGCCTCCCCCACCAACAAATCGGTGGCCTCGAGCACGAACGCACCGGCCTCTGAGAACAATTCCCCCACGGGCAGCCTGTTGAATGGAAAGCCCTACACGTTGGTGTTGGACACCTCCTGGTTTGGCTCTGAAACAGCCTCTCCATTTTGGCGTGAGGGAGATAACCGCTGGGTCGGCCCTATTCAAGGCATGGCCATCAATACCGGTCTGGTCGACCCGAACTCTGACAATGGATATCACCCGGATGCTGCACAGGTTGTAGGTCAGGCATTTGCCGAGGCCTTGAATCGTTTAGGCGGGGCAGGACCAGCCAAAATCGAGGTAGGAAAATCTGGTTTGGCCTCGAATAAGCTCCTGGACCCGCTCTCCGAGCTACCGCAAATCGCTGCTGAGGTTTCCACCAGTCACGGTCCGACCCCGATTGCCTACGCACAAGGGGCCCCGCTCGCTCAGGTGGAACGGCAAATGTTAAAGATTTCGGATAATACTTTGGCTGAAAGCCTTGGGCGGCTGGTAGCGCTGCACCGTAAGGCAAAACCGACATTCGCTGCCTCCGGGGCGGCGGTCATGGATTCGCTGCGGGAATTGGGCTTGGACTTGGGTGAAACTGAGCTGAAAGGCTGCTCGGGGCTGGCTTATGACACCCGGATATCTGCCCGAGTTTTAGCGGATGCGGTGCGGTTATCAATGAGTAAAGACCATCCCGAACTGCATTCTGTTACTGCCAATGTCCCAGTAGCCGGGGCAGACGGTACTCTGGAACACGTTTACCAGGGCACTTTTGCCGCGGGAGTGGTTCGCGGCAAAACCGGCACGTTGGGAATTACGAATTCTCTGGCAGGGACATTCGTGCGCAATAACCAGGAGTTCGTCTATGCCCTGGTCATCTCCGGTTACCCGGAATCTCAGGGCGGACCCAGTATTCAAGCTAAACAGATGTTCATCAACGGTTTGCTCGGCGCGACAACCTCTTTCTCTAACGTCGACCCGAAGAGCCGGCCGTCCACCCCTGCTCCAAATGCCCCCGCGCCGGCGAATCCCGCTGCTCCCGTCGACTAAAACAGCCGCATCCCACATTCTGAAATACTGGTTTCGCTTTTTGGCTGCGAGATTGCTACAATCGCAACATGACTAAACGAATGCCTCGCTGACGTGCACGTCAGCCTCTAAACGTCCAGCGCCGCGTCCGGTGCTGAGCATTCGTATCTCCATGTTCCTGCGTGCCCGTCAGAGTCAAAATCTTTGGGACAAGTTTGTACAGCCATAACTCACGCAAAGGAAACTACGATGTCTAAAACCACTATTGGACCCAACTGGGTCGACCACCCCGAATGGGGTTTCGATACTCTGCAAATTCATGCCGGCTACACCGGCGATCCGACCACCGGCACGCAAACAGTGCCGATTTATGCCACGAACGCGTTTCACTTCCCCAGCGTGGAATCGGCGGCTGCCCGTTTTGCTTTGCAGGAGCTGGGACCGATTTATTCCCGCCTGGGTAATCCCACCAACGATGCTTTAGAAGCTCGGATTGCTGCGCTGGAAGGCGGGGTCGGGGCGATTGCCACCGGGTCGGGTCAAGCTGCCATCACGCTAACTATTTTGACTTTGGCATCGAAAGGTCAAAATGTGGTGGCCTCAAACTCGATTTACGGGGGCACTTTCAACCTTTTGGGCCATACTTTGGAACGCCTCGGCATCGAAGTGCGTTTTGTTGACGATCCTCGTGACATTAGCCAGTGGACAGCCCGCACGGACGCAAACACGGCGGCTTACTACGGGGAGCTGGTGCCCAATCCACAAGGCGACGTACTGGATCTCGAACCGTTAGCCCAAACCGCACACCAAGCCGGGGTTCCACTCATTGTCGACAATACGGTGCCTACCCCTTACCTGTGCCGTCCCATCGAGTTCGGGGCGGATATCGTAGTGCATTCCGCCACCAAGTACCTGGGCGGACACGGGTCAGCCATGCTCGGTATCGTGGTTGATTCCGGCCGTTTTGATTACGCTGCAGCGAAAGCGGCCCCGCGTTTCCCCGGTTTCAACGCTCCCGACCCTTCCTATCACGGGGTTGTTTATGCCCGCGATTTCGGTGTTCAGGGCGCATTGGGGGCGAACCTGGCGTTTATTTTGAAAGCGCGTGTAGAAGGCCAGCGGGACTTGGGCTTCGTGGCTTCACCTTTCGCGGTGTGGACAGTCGGACTGGGAGTGGATACGTTGAGTCTGCGGATGGAACGCCACATTGCCAACACTCGTCTGGTCGCTGAATTCCTGGAGTCTCAGGTGGGCGCGGGCTTAGTGGAGACGGTGCGGTGGTCCTCGCTACCTTCCTCCCCGTTCTATGCCCTGGCCCAAAAATATACCCCGAAAGGGTGCGGTTCCCTGTTGAACTTCGATTTGGCCGGAGGCCTACAAGCCGGTAAAGCATTTATCAATTCCCTGGAATTACTGGCAAATGTCGCTAATATCGGAGATGTGCGTTCCTTGGCGATTCACCCGGCTTCCACCACTCATGCTCAGCTGACTACAGCCGAACTGTTGGCACAGGGCATCACGCCCGGTACCGTCAGGCTGTCGATTGGCACCGAAGACCCCAAGGATATTTTGGCTGACATTCGGCGCGGTCTGGCCGCGGCACGTCAGGCGAATGCCGCGTAACTGGATGAAACTATCTCTCGCTTAGGAAAACCGATGACTATCAAAGACCTCTACGCGGCTCACCGCCCCGCGCTATCGCCTCCCGGTGAGGCTGGCTCTACCCCTCGCGGGGACGGGTCAGGGCGAGACTTGCGGGTATCGTACGAGCTGTATCCGCCGCGCAATGCCCGCCCGACTTCCCAGGCCTGGGCAGGCATAGACCGGCTTTTAGATTCTCGTCCCGATTACGTCTCCGTAACTTTTGGAACGAGTGGTACAACACCGGATGCTTCACAATCCGTCCTCTGGCATGCTTTGAAGCGTTCGGGGCGGCCTGTCCTGGCTCATCTGACCTGCGTGGGGAAAACCCGCGCCAAGCTGGTGGGAATCATTCAAGACATGATGGACTTAGGAGTGCGCGATTTCCTCGCGCTGCGCGGGGATGAGGCACCGGAGGATGAGCCAGGAGAAGCAGAATCGGGCGAATTTGACCGAGCGTTCCAACTTGTGCAGCTGATTCGAGAGGTTTCCGCTGATTACCTCGGGGACGAACACGCCGTCAGTATCGCGGTGGCTGCCTATCCGGCGGGAAGTATTCAGACCCGCACGGATGCGGTTCAGGCTCTGGTGCAAAAGCAGGCGGCCGGCGCTGATTTTGCTATCACTCAGGTGTTTTACCGAGCCCAGGACTATGCCGAGTTGGTTCAGTCAGCAACGTACCAGGGCGTGACGATACCCATTGTTCCGGGAATCATTCCGTTTACAGATGTGCGCCGTCTCCAGCGTCTCGAGGGTCTCACCGGGGTACCGGTGCCGGAAAAGATTATGACCTTAGCTAATATCGCCGATCCTGCCGAGAGAATCTTGGAGAGCCTGGGTGCCACCCTGGATTTCGTCAACGATCTCATCGAAGCCAACGCGCCCGGCATTCACTTTTACACGTTTAACCGACCCCGGCCAGTCTTGGACTTGGTGGAGCACCTGCGTTCTCGCGGATTTGCCCACGTGGACCAGGAAGATTCGCACGACCTGCTCGGGCTGATGAACGCCGCCATGCACCGCATCTCTCCCTGAGTTCCGTTGCTCGATAAACCCGGCAGACCGAACCAAACCGAACTTAACAAAGAAAAACATACATTCGAACCTATTGAAGGGATTTATAGCAAATGACTGAAAAGCAGCCTTTTCCCGCCGCGACCGTAGCGGGTTACCCCCGGATTGGCGCAAACCGCGAACTGAAGCGAAGCCTGGAGCACTACTGGGCTCAAAAAATCGACCGCGCCACCCTCGACACCCAGATAAAACAACAGTTGGCGACGCGTATCAGCCACCTGAAAGACTTGGGATTGAACGAACCGGGGGCCAATCCTGCAGACTTTGTCCTCTACGATCAGGTTTTGACCCTGACTTGTGCGCTAGGTGCGGTACCCCAGCGTTTTGGTAACCTGGTGCGCCCCGACGGCTCCCTGGACGTGGACGGAGAGTTCACCCTAGCCCGGGGCATTGATGATAAACCCGCTTTGGAAATGACTAAGTGGTTCGACACGAATTATCACTACCTGGTCCCCGAAATCGGCCCGTACACTCAGATTTCCGCCGTAGCCAATCCGTGGCTGGAACAGGTGAAGGCCGGAGGTAGCGCAGCGCGTCCAGTCCTCACCGGTCCGGTTACCTATCTGTTGGGAGCGAAAGCCAGCGCGGACGCCCCCGCTCATTTCCATCCCCTGAAACGACTGGACGCAGTATTGGCTGGATTCGAGGTTTTCCTCAGCCAGTTCGCGGCCACCGGCGTAACTTGGGTTCAGTTTGACGAGCCGGCTTTGGTGTGTGACACCTGGTCGACTTCCCGTGAGGAAGTGCTGGCGGCAGCTCGTAAAACCTATGAATTCCTGGGCAAATTGACCAATCGTCCCCAAATTTTTGTCAACGCCCCGTACGGACCGTTGGGCCTCGATGGGCTAAACGTGCTGAGCGCCACCGATGTGGAAGCCATCGGCCTGGATTTGGTCGCCGGCCCGGTCCCGAGCCGCGAGGACCTACAGGCCCTCGGGGACAAAACCCTGGTGGCGGGCATCGTTTCCGGTCGCAACGTGTGGCGTACCGACTTGCGACAGGCCCTCGAGACTTTGCAAGCAATTCACCAGGTCGTCCCGAACCTCAGCGTGTCGACCTCGACTTCGCTACAACATGTCCCTCATGATGCGACCAATGAAACGTCCCTGGACCCGCAAGTGCGTTCCTGGTTGGCTTTTGCGGACCAAAAGATTGCCGAGGTACAGACCTTGGCGCGCGGCTTGGCGGATCCCGATTCCATCACCGCTGAACTGGCGGAAAATGCCGAAATCTTGGCTTCCCGCGCCAACCATCCAGGAGTGAAACGTGCCGAGGTGCGTCAGGCTACCGCGGCCGTGACGGCTGCCGACCGGACTCGCGCCCCCTATCCGCAACGTTTGGCGGCACAAGCGGAGATTTTGCAGTTGCCGTTGTTGCCCACCACTACGATTGGTTCTTTCCCGCAAACCACCGAGATTCGCCAGGCGCGAGCCGCTTTCCGCCGCCACGAAATCAACGAGGCTCAATATGATGAGGAAATCCGCAATGAGATTGCTCGGGTCGTAAAACTGCAGGAAGATCTCGGTTTGGACGTTTTGGTACACGGGGAAGCAGAACGCAATGACATGGTACAGTTCTTCGCCGAAAACCTGGAAGGTTTCGCCGCCACGGAGCACGGCTGGGTACAGTCCTACGGCTCACGCTGTACTCGACCCTCGATTTTGTGGGGGGACATCACACGTTCCCACCCGATAACGGTTGAGTGGTCCACTTATGCCCAATCCCTCACCGCAAAACCGATGAAAGGAATGCTGACCGGCCCTGTCACCATCATGGCGTGGTCTTTTGTCCGCGATGATGAGGCTCGTGCGGAGGTCGCGGATCAACTGGGGTTGGCGCTGCGAGCCGAAATCGCTGACCTCAATGCGGCTGGTATCAAGATTGTGCAGGTGGACGAACCGGCAATCCGCGAGCTGTTGCCGCTGCGCGCAGCAGGACGGGAGAAATATTTGCAATGGTCCGTAGGAGCTTTCCGTTTAGCCACCGGCGGGGCTCCTAAAGAGCTACAAATCCATACTCACCTGTGCTATTCCGAGTTCAACGTGGTGGTGGACGCAATCGATCACCTGGATGCGGACGTCACTTCGATTGAGGCCAGTCGTTCCAAGATGGACATTTTGCCGGCTGTGCACGAGCACGGTTTCGAGCGTGGACTGGGACCGGGAATTTGGGATATTCACTCTCCCCGGGTGCCGAAACTCGATGAGGAAGTGGGGCTGCTGGAAAAGGCTGTCGCCGCTTTGGATCCCCACCAAGTTTGGGTTAACCCGGACTGCGGGTTGAAAACCCGCGCCTATCCCGAAACGGTGGCCACTTTAGAGAACTTGGTCGGAGCCGCGAGGGCGGTGCGCGCGAAGCTCGAAGCCTGAACCTGAAAACCGTAGACCATAGGGATAGCGATGCCGCAAACCAGTGAGTTAATACCGGTCAGTGGAGCTTGGAAACCCACTGACCCCAAGGGAAATCGTCAGTTCGCCGCTCTGGGGATGCTGAAGCTCGAGGGCGGGTCTGCTCTGCCGGGCGCCCGGCTCGCCTTTGAGTCTTTCGGCACTTTGAATGCGGAAAAGTCCAACGCTATCCTCATCAATCACGCCCTCACCGGAGATTCTCATGTGTACGGTGAAGCCGGACCTGGCCACGTTACACCAGGATGGTGGAACGAAGTCGTCGGGCCCGGTGCCGCGGTGGATACGAATCGGTGGTTTGTGGTTTGTCCCAATGTGTTAGGCGGTTGTCAAGGTTCTACCGGCCCCGCTACTTTGGCTCCGAACGGGCGAGCCTGGGGGTCGCGCTTTCCCCTGCTGACGACCCGCGATCAGGTGGCGGCAGAAAAAATCCTCATGGACCAGCTCGGTATTCCCCGCTGGTTTGCGGTCATCGGCTGTTCGCACGGGGGACACCGGGCACTGGAGTGGGCGGTGACTTATCCCGAGCAGGTGGAGCGGCTGGTGGCAGTGGCTACCGGCTGCGCCATCACCGCTGAACAGGCCGCTTGGTGCCATGTACAGATGCACGTGCTGGAGCTGGATACGAATTTTCACAACGGCGACTACTACGATAATCCCCCTGGTCAGGGGCCTTTCCGGGGGTTGGCTTTGGCGCGTGAGGTCGCGCACACTACCTACCGCAGCCCCAAGGAACTGCAGGAGCGGTTCGGGCGCGATCCGGGTTATCGTGAAGATCCGCTTTCGGGAGGCCGTTTAGCGGTGCAGTCTTACCTGGACTATCACGGGGTGAAGCTAGCGAAACGCTTTGACGCCGGGTCCTACCGGGTGCTGACTCGCTCGATGCTGACTCACGACGTGGGGCGAGGCCGGGGCGGATTAGAAGTCGCCCTATCCCGGGTACAGGCTCGTGTCCTGGCCCTGGGAGTGGACTCTGACCGCCTGTTTTACCCTTCCCAAACACAGCAGCTGGCTAGATTGACCCGGCACAGCGAGGCGGTCATAATTCATTCCGATTCCGGCCACGATGGTTTCCTAATTGAAAACGAACCTGTCGGTCAGGCCATCGGTGAGTTCCTCGCCGCATAGGAAACCGCGCTGACTCTTGATGGTTTATCCGGGAAACCTTGCTAGGTTGCATTTCAGCTGTGCCGCTTACACCGCGGATACCTTGAGAAATCAGCCATTCTCCCGCCGCGACACGCGAGGCACGTTAGAATTCGAGAATGCGATACCTTCCTGATGTACTGGGTCCCGGATTCGGCGCCGCTAAACTCCGGTTGGAACCTGATCAGATTTCCCCGCGTTCCGCTACTTTGGTGCGCTACACTCCCGCTGAGGATCCAAAATCACAGCTACCCGACCGCATAGTCCCGGTCAACATGAAACCGGGCGGGGGGCCCAACCAGGGCAGTTTCCGGATTCTTCCGCCCTCAGCCAGCCCGCAGCAGCGTGCAGGCAGCAATTCTCAGTCTGACGTTTCAGCACGGTGGGATGATTCACCCGCCCGAAACCTGGATTACCTGCAGGATTACTTAACTCCAGAGCTGCGGGGTCGCGAAATTACAGTTCTTGACGAGCTTGACGCACCCTCAGCTCCGCAATTTATCGCTGTCTATGTCCACGGGTGGAATGACTATTTTTATCAAGCTCATCTAGCCCGGATGATGACCCATTTGGGCGCCGCCTTTTACGGGATTGACCTGCACCGTTATGGTCGAAATATGCCGAGACGCTCCGGCTTAATTCCTTTCAACTGCTACGAGGACGATTACACAACCTATGACCGGGAACTGGATTGGGCCATCGCCACGGCTCGCCAGGAACACCCTGATTTGCCTGTAATCGTGATGGCTCATTCCAACGGTGGTGCCGTAGTTTCCGGGTGGGCGTCACGCCATCACGATGCCTATGACGGTCTCATCTTTATTTCTCCCTGGGTGGTGCAAGACGTATCCGGAATCCCCGCCGGCAATACTGTAAGCACCGTCATTTCCAAATATTTGAAGGGGCTGCACGTACCGATGCTTGGCCCTGGTTCTACGGTTTACCAGGATTCTTTGGCGGGGTATGCCACAATTAGTTCTCCCCTGCCCCGCCGCTTGGTTCCCTTTGGCAATGATCCGGCCGTGTGCGGCTGGGTCACAAACCCGCAGTGGCGCATTGTTGACGGAGCACCGATTCTATTTGGATGGCTCTCTGCCATCCTCAGCACCCAGCAATGGCTGGTGGATCATGCTCGTTTTTCCAACCAACCGGTCCTCTGTCTGACCGCAGCGCATGACCCGGATGCTTTTTATCATCCCGAGATTGCCCGAATTGACTCTCTGATGGCTAAAAAATGGCAGTCTGCCGGGAAGACGCCGCTGCGCCGAAACCTGGAAAAACGCCGCCTTTACCTGTCAACCATGTCAAGGCATATTCGTGAGCGTGACAACAGTTCTGAGCGGGAGTATTCTTATAAAACCGCCTTAGTGGACTGGACTGAGGCGGCGCGCCATACTGACACGGTATTGAATGGAAATCTCATCGAAGATCGGATTAATACCCTTTACGGTCGGGTGGGCGGCGGATTAACGCTGCAGCAGATGTCCGGTTTGCACGATTTAACACTGTCCCAACCTCTGGAACGTGCCGAGTTTTTTGCGGAAGTGGCGGCTTGGATTTCTCACTCCGGCATCCTAAATAAATAAGCAAATCTGTTCCTAAACGCTTATTACCTGGATTGATATCCTTATTTAAAGCTGACTTAGAGGGCAGCCAACACAGTGAAGACGCTGTTGGTCACTCATGGAGGTTACTTCTCCCGGCACGCAAGCCCCGTGAGCACAAGAGGTGTTTACCGAGTTATTTCGGTTCGCCAGCAGTCCCGTGCGGCGCAGGTGCTCTAAAAGCAGCTGCCCGTGTTCCACGCTCACCTCACTACGCCTCACCGCCGCTAAGAAAGTAGAACCTTGGCTCAGAGAGTCGATAAAGATCGCGGCACGAGATTCACCAGATGCGCTCCGTAATGTTTTTCCCGCGGCCTGCAATGCGTATTTAGGGTCATCAGCGCTGTTCATAAGGTTATCTCAAACAAAGATGCGGCCCACTTGGAACACTGCTACCGCGAGCAGCCAGGCGATAATCAGCTGTCCGCCTACCGCCGCGAAGACGCGTTTCGCCCCCAGCTGACGCCACTGTTCAGCAACGGTAGCCAGACACGGGGTGTAGGTCAAAACAAAAATCAGGAACGCTAGGGCGGCCACGGGTGCCGCCGCCGCGGACCCTGCGGAATCGGTGAACGTTTCGCGGGTCAGTTCGCGCATAGTCGGGGTGGGGCTTCCGGCGTCTTGGGCAGCAGCTACGTCCTGTTCGGAAATATCGACATCGGTGTAGGTCGCCGCGAGCGCCCCCAGCATGGTTTCTTTCGCGACAAACCCAGTTATCAGCGATCCCGTTAGGTGCCAGTCGCCGAAACCGGCGGGGGCAAACACAGGAGCTATCGCCGAAGCCGCCACCCCGTAAGCAGATTCATCGGCTGGCAGGGCGTCCCCAAAACGGCCCTCACCGGTAACAGGCGTTACCATCAGGAGCCAAATCACGATGGTCATCACCACAATGACCTTACCCGCGCCCTTGAGAAAAGCCCAGGTGCGCTGCAAAGCTGAACGCACCAAGATGATGCCTCGAGGGGTCTGGTAAGCGGGAAGAACCAGCATCAGCGGCGCGCCGGTGGAAGCGCGCATGAACAGCGGACGCAACAGCAACCCTCCCAAGACCACCATGACTATGGACAGGAAGTACATCAACCACACCACTTCGGTGGCATGAGTGCCAAAGAACACTTGGGCGATGAACATATAGACAATCATGCGCGCCGAACAGGTGATATAGGGGGTGAGGATGACTGCCATCATGCGCTGGCGGGAATCCGGAACGGTACGCAGCGCCGCCAAAGTGGGAAGGTTACAGCCAAATCCCACAATGAAGGGCATGATGACACGGCCGTCTAAACCAATAGCACGCATCATGCGGTCCCCCAGGAAGGCAACGCGAGCCATATAACCGGAGTCCTCCATGACGGCTATGGCGGCGAACATGACCAGCATCAGCGGAGCGAAAGACAGTACGACCCCCATGCCGGTCAACAGTCCGTTTATCAATAAACCCTGTAAAATCGGGTTATCCCAGCCCATCCATGTCAACCAAGTCAACACACCATCGGCTAGAGAAGAGGCATGAAACACTGTGATTTCCTGGCCGGGAGCTCCGATGGAGGCAAATGGCACCTTGAGAAGCTGGGCGGGAATCGTGAAATCCCAGCCGCCGACAGCATCAAAAATTCCTTCGAGAGGATCTTGAAAAATCGCCGCGAATGTATTGGCTAGCCAAAACACCACGTACATAGCCAACATGAAAAGCAAAGTACCAGCAAAAGGATTGAGCAGCACCCGATCGACTTTGTCCGAGCGGAACTTCGATACGCTCCTGACGCAAACCGGATTCGATATTTTCAATCCAGTCGAAAAGCAAAGCTGCCCGCTGTGTTTCTTCCATTGGTTCGGTGATTAGCTCTGGAAGCGGGCGACCCGATGGTTCACCCGGTTGACAATTTGTCCCACCGCAGGGGCTGAGACTTGCGGAAATATCATGGGTCAAAAGGCCAGAGCCGCTTTCGCTCTCGGCCTCAACTGGTGCCGGCATCTTGGACAGTAAGGCTTTGGCCGCCGTGACTGCCGCCTGGTTGTAGCCGGGGGCATTAACATCCCAGGGCAAACCGCTGAGGTAAGTCGGATTCTGCAATGCCGCGGCAATGAGTCGTGTCGCGTCCTGCAAACCTTCGCCGGTCCGCGGATTCATCGTCGCTACGGGGACTCCCAGCAGACAGGACAGATTATCCGCGTCAATAGCCTCATCGCTTTGCGCGGCAACGTCCTGCATGGTCAGGATGACCGCAACCGGTAGACCGGTCTGGGCTACCTGTGCCAACAGGTACAGGGAGCGCGACAGTGCGCTGGCGTCTAAAAGGGTTACGACCAGGTCGATTCCTCCGTCGTCTCGTCCGATGTCGGTTATCGAACCGGGTTGTCCCGCCAAAGTTTGAACCACCACGGACTCATCAGGAGAATTGGGCACCAGCGAGTACGTTCCGGGGGTGTCGATAAAACGCACCCCCAGCGACTTATTGAAACCGGTAAAGACTTCTACCGTGGTTCCGGGTGCATTCACGACCGTTTGATGCATTCCGGTCAGGGTGTTAAACAGCGAAGATTTCCCCACATTGGGGTTTCCTACCAAGACCACGTTGGTGGTGTCGCGCTTGGGCAGGTAAACACGATGTGTTTGCGCGACGGCCATTGTGGTTGAGAGATCGGCAGATTCGGGTGGTAGCGGATTGCATTTGGGGCAGCTCATCGGATGTTTACTCTCCGTTGTCTGCCGCGAGGATATCTTTCGGGGAGTCCTCGAGGTGCGCCGCAATGCCACAGGCCGCCAAACGGGGCACGAATTGCGGCGAAAGGTCGTGGAGAGCTAACGCGGCTTCGAGGGCGGCCTTTTCCTGGTCCAAACCGAGCTTTTGCGCAAACTGGATGCAGGGCCGCACCAAGGCGGTCTTGGCAAAACCGCGATCCACCGCCAAACGAGTCCCACGCACGAAGAGAACACGACCTCCAAAAGCACCCTTTTGCGTGACTGTGAAACGCGTGCCTGGACGCAGACCCAACTCGTGAATCCGCCCGCAGAATCTGTTGTCACACCCTAAATCCACCATAATCATAGGGACCCCAACAGGACATTCACACAATTGCACGAAACTAAGCCTAACCTAGCTAAAATCTTTTTTCAACAATTGTCTTTCGTTATTAAAACCCGTTCTTTCTAAAACCGCTGGTGCCGGGCCCTTGACGGAACCCGGCACCAAAAATGCGGTTTATTTAATTGGAGGCTGCGGACTACTCCACACCTTGCGTGGCGGACTCGTCCCACTTCAGATGTTCCGCAGCGGCGCGACCCGCCTCGAGGCGAGCCACCGGCACCCGGAACGGCGAACAGGACACGTAATCCAGCCCGACCTGGTGGAAGAAGTGAATCGAAATCGGATCGCCACCGTGTTCACCACAGATACCCATCGGCAGATTCGGTTTGGTGGACCGTCCGCGCTTCACACCTTCGGCGACAACGCGACCCACCCCGTGGGTGTCGATGGATTCGAACGGGGAAACCCCGAAGATTCCGGCTTCCACGTACTGCGGGAAGAACACGCCTTCCACGTCGTCACGGCTGAATCCCCAAGTAGTTTGGGTCAGGTCGTTGGTGCCAAAGCTAAAGAACTCGGCTTCCTTGGCGATGGTGTCAGCGGTCATGGCGGCACGCGGCAACTCAATCATGCAGCCCACCGGGACATCAAAGGTAACGCCGTATTCACCCTGAACCTGAGCAATGATCTCCTCGGCTTCATCACGCACCAGCTGGAGCTCACGAATGGAACCAATCAGCGGAACCATAATCTCCGGATGCGGGTCCAAGCCCTCCTTCTTTAACTCGCAAGCCGCCGAAACCAGCGCCTTCATCTGCATCTTAAACAAGCCCGGCAAGTAAATACCCAAGCGGACGCCGCGCAGACCCAGCATCGGGTTTTCTTCATGCATCCGGCGCACGGCAGCCAGCATGTGCTGGTCTTCCTCCGAGAGCGTTTCACCCTCTGCTTTAGCCACCGCGTTCTTAATTTCCAGAGTCGTCAAGTCCGGCAGGAACTCGTGCAGCGGCGGGTCAATGAGACGAACGGTCATATGTTTGCCGTCCATAATCTTAAGCATTTCCTTAAAGTCGCCCTTTTGCAGCGGCTCCAAGGCGTCCAGGGCGCGTTGACGTTCATCGGACCCTTCTGGGGAAAGAATCAGTTTCTCTACCAGGGGTCGACGATCGCCGAGGAACATATGCTCGGTACGGCACAAGCCGATACCTTCCGCACCGAAGTCCAAAGCCCGCTGCGTGTCCGCGGGAGTGTCGGCGTTAGTGCGCACCACCAGGCGACGAACCTCATCAGCGTGGGTCATCAACCGATCGACCGCCTTAATCAAGTCCTTCTCGTCTTCGGTGGCCGAAGCGTCCAAACCGGCCTGCAAACCGTGAGACAGGTAAGTGGTCACCGGGGAATCCTGCACCGGAACCGCTCCGAGGAACACCTCGCCAGTACCGCCGTCAATAGAGATTTCGTCTCCCTCGTGCAGAACGGTGTCCCCCACGGTAGCGGTCTTAGCGGCTTGGTCAACCACGATGGTTTCCGCCCCGACCACACAGGTCTTGCCCATGCCACGAGCCACTACCGCAGCGTGGGAAGTCTTGCCACCGCGGCTGGTCAACACGCCCGCGGCCGCAACCATACCCCGCAGGTCGTCAGGGTTCGTCTCACGACGCACCAGGATGCACGGCACTCCCGCGTTAGCGGAAGCCTCGGCAGCGTCGTTATCAAACACAATCTTGCCCACCGCAGCCCCGGGAGACGCAGCCATACCCTTGGTGAACACCTCGGGCTTACCGGACATGTCAAACATCGGGAACATCAAGTTTTGCAGCTGTTCGCCAGTGACCCGCAGCAGAGCTTCATCGGTGGTAATCAAACCTTCATCAACCAGCTGGGTGGCGATTCGGAAAGCCGCGGCCGGGGTGCGTTTGCCCACACGCACCTGCAGCATCCACAGCTTGCCACGTTCGATGGTGAACTCGATATCGCACATGTCCTCGTAGTGGGTTTCGAGCTTCCGCATAATACCCAACAGTTCGTCATAGGACTTTTTGTCGTGTCCCTCAAGGTCTTTCAGGGTTTCGGTGTTGCGGATACCGGCCACCACGTCTTCGCCCTGAGCGTTCATGAGGATGTCGCCGTACACCCCCGGACGGCCCGAGGAGGGGTCACGGGTGAAGCACACCCCGGTGCCGGAGTCCTCGCCCATATTGCCGAATACCATGGTCACAATGTTGACGGCGGTGCCCAAGTCGTGAGGAATCCGCTCGCGGCGACGATAGATGCGAGCGCGTTCAGAGTTCCAGGAACGGAACACGGCTTCAATCGCCATGTCCATCTGGGTGCGCGGATCTTGCGGGAACGGCTTGCCGGTTTGGGCCTCAACGATTTCTTTGAACTGCGCGGTGAGTTCTTTCAGGTCGCTGGCATTCAAATCGGTGTCTGCCTTAACTCCGCGGTTCTTTTTCATGTTATCCAACGCATCGGAGAACAGGTCGCCATCAATATCCTGCACGGTCTTGCCGAACATTTGAATCAAGCGACGGTACGAATCCCAAGCGAAGCGGTCACTGCCGGCTACTTTGGCCAAGCCTTCCACGGATTTGTCGTTCAGACCGACATTCAAAACGGTTTCCATCATGCCGGGCATAGAGAACTTTGCGCCAGAACGCACCGACACCAACAGCGGGTCCTCAGCCGCACCCAACTCGCGACCAACGGTTTCTTCTACTTCACGCAAAGCCTTGGTGACCTGCACGGTAGTTTCCTCCGGGACTTTACCTTCCTTCAGGTAAGCTCGGCAGGCATCGGTAGTAATCGTAAATCCCGGGGGAACCGGCAACCCGAGGTTGCTCATCTCCGCCAGGTTTGCACCCTTGCCACCCAACAGGTCCTTCTGATCCTTATTGCCTTCTGCAAAACGGTAAACGAATTTGGGCATGTGTTAAGCCTCCAACTTTTTCGAACTATCTGCGCACCACGCGCCAAAACCATCCTAGCAATATTTCCCTCCTCACTCACACCGCCCTATTTGCGCCCCCTCACGGGTTTCGCCATGTCTCGAGCCGGTACAGCCCAACGTCCTAACCGGTTTAATCGCCCCTTGGTCGCGCTGTAAAACGGGAACGCCGGAAAATGCGGCAGGTTCCCCTCCCGCGACAACGGGCGAGGAACCTGCTTGATTGAAAGGAACAAATATAAAAGTTTTTGTAAACGGGCTTATTCCGCTACTGCCAAGACGGTCCAGACCCGTCCCTGAGCGTCAGTCAATAGATAGACCGGCATGTCCAGTATGGAACCGTCCTTTTGCTTGACTGGCTGACTAATCAGCCGGGCACTCACCAAGTCGATTTTGCCGTCAATCTTGGCTGGCAAACCCTTTTGGTTGCGTACATCCAAAGGACCATACTTCGGGTCGTTGAGGCGTTGCACTGCCTGAGCCTCAGAAATGACCTTGTACTCGCCAATCTTCGTTTCCTTGCCCAGATTGGCACGAATCGAAGCCACTCCGGTTTCTGAAACCACGGCTTTCCAGTTTTGGGCTTGTGCTTGACCGGGCATCTTAACCGGGACGCTCACCGTGGTCAGACCATCTTTCTGGCTGGTTCCTGCCGAGCGGCTCATCACAGTAGCGCCCAGGGAAGCCGCCACTTTCTCAACTTGGGCAATGGCTGTCTCAGAAGAGGGCGCGTTGCCCACCACTTTCATGACACAGGGTGTCGGGCCAGGTGAAGGGTTTTGGGTCGATTGGGGCTCAACGGACTCCACCGGGGAAGACCCGGAAGGATCCGTAGTTTCAGTCACAATCAGCAATACCTGCAGTTGTCCGACCTCGACAGCCGTCCCCGGCAAGTTGGCTGTACCAGAGGTTTCCACGTTGCGCGGAGCTCCCGCTGTGTTGGGGTGGCTCGGTTCCGGCCCATCGGGACGCACGGCCGGCGGGACCGTCTCCGTCGGAGTTTCAGTCGGAGTTGGGGTCCACTTCGGTGTCGGTGTCGGCGTGATCTCAATCGGGTCACTAGGTTCCGAAGGGGTGGTACTGGGAGTACTAGGGGTACTCGGGGTAGCGGGGTTATTGGGGCTCGGAGTGGAGTTCCCCGAGGGATTCTTGGTCGCGTCGGGATTCGGCAGCTCTACAGTGCCGTCTCCGGGTTTCACCGGTACGCATTCCATCCGCACCGCGGAGGGATTATCAAAGCTCAAAGAGGTCAGCTGACCCACGGTAACCGTCAAGGTCGCCCCTTTGGTGTCAGTAACCGTGAATCCGGCACCGCTCTTTTTAACGGAACCCTTCATCCCCAAAGAGTCTGCGACTTTCTGGACTTGACCAGCGGATACTTTGGCACCTTTCCCGACCCGCGAAATCGGGGCTTTGGTAGGAACCGTAGAAAAATTGCCCGTCGCTACGAACTCAACATCGCCGATGTGTTCCAAACGCTGACTGGCTCCGGGTATCACAGTCTCAGAGCCGGCGGCGATAATAAGCGGCCCATCCGTAACCACGACACCGTCGTCTTGACTGGGCACTTCACCCGGTTCGCCGGGGGAAAGCACGCTCCACCCGGTGAAACCTACCACCGTCGCAGCCGCGGCCGCGCTCAAACCAACCAGCCAGTTGCGCCGCACCGCCAAGGTGTGACGCCGCACCGCCAGAGAAACGACTTCCGCCACCGGGGCCTGGGCATCCACCGCTTCCACCGGAACCACGTGCGTGGGCGGCTGAGCCTCAAAAGCCAGACCTTCGGACTCCATCTGCGCAGCAACCTTAGCGCGCAAAGAATCCAAATTGACGGGCAGATTCCGGGCAGGGTCGAGTGAGCGCAGAGCCTCCAGCCCGCTCATCTCATTTTCGTGGTTGTCCACTTCCCCGTCCTTCTTCTGGACGGCAATCGTTGTGATTACCGTATTTTGTCGTTCTATTTATTCAAGATTGGCTGGTCGAAACCGTCCTCAGGCCCGGCGCAGTTTCGACCTTGCAACATATACATGTAACTGGCCTGGCGTTTCTTACACTTTTTTAAGAAGTATTTTTTTCAATTGCTTCCTCCAGCCGTTTTCGTGCCCGAGATAAGGCTGCATCCGCGGCCGAGCGGCTCACGCCCAGGTATTGCGCTAAGGCAACACCGCTCAGCCCCTCCCACGCGACCGCCAAGATTATCTCGCGGTCGCGTTCACTGAGGTTCAGCAGGGCAGCTCGCATTCCCTGATCCTCAACAACGAGTTGAGCAGGGTCGGAAAAATCGGTGGAATCCAAGTTTTCCTGGTTATCTCCCATCGGCAGGGACTTCTTTTTGCGGTACCAGTTAGCCAAGGTCAAGCCGGCGGTTTTGTACAGCCAGGGCAGTTCGGCTCCATCGGGGACCTCGGTTTTTTTCTTCCACATCACGGTAAAGACTTCGGCGGCGAGGTCCTCGGCATCACTATAGGCCCCGCGTCTATAGAGAAATCGCACTATGGCCGTGCTGTGTTCCGCAAATACCCGCTCAAACCACTGTTCATCGTGGATAGCGGTGGACATACGTTCGGCCTCTCCCTTGACGCTGCACAAAAATAGTTAACTCATACGAATATACCCCGTAACGTGCTCATCCAGGAACCCATCACTGGTTTGAATCTGAAAAGAATCGGACCTGGCGTTGGGAGTAAATGTTTCGCGGGCCCGCCGGGGCGGACCCGCGTGCTGGCATCGAGGCGTTTACGAAGCGGGTTCCTTGTCCGGGGATTCTTCCGCTTCCTTAGCCGCCAGTTCGGCCTCCCGAATCGTCGCCGCGGTCACGTCTTCGAGCTTGCGGCGCTGTTGCGCCCGGCCCTCGGGCAGACCGTCCTCGCCGGTAAACTTGAACTCGGCGTCGTCGGTGAACTCCCAATCCGTCCCATTGAGCTTGTCCGCAGATTCGTGCTTGATGAACTTCGGCTCGACATCGACCGTGACGGTCTGACCTTCACGTAGTTCAGAGAACAAAATCTTTTCAGACAAGACATCCTCAATTTCGCGCTGCACGGCCCGACGCAACGGACGAGCCCCCAACGTCTTGTCAAAGCCCTTGTGCGCCAACAGAGCTCGCGCCGAGGGCGTCAGCTGCAAAGCCATACCCTGATCCAGCATCCGGTCGTCGAGCTTGGCGACCATCAGATCAACAATCTGGAGGATTTCGCCCTTTTCAAGCTGCGGGAACACCACGATTTCATCCACACGGTTGAGGAATTCGGGCCGGAAGTGCTGTTTCAGTTCTTCCTGAACCTTGCCCTTCATCCGCTGATAGTCCGTGGACAGCTCACCGCTGGCCTGGAAACCGGTCAGCACCCCCTTGTTGATTTCGCGAGTGCCGAGGTTCGTGGTCATGATGATGATGGTGTTCTTAAAGTCGACCAGGCGACCTTGTGAATCGGTGAGGTGGCCCTCCTCCAATACCTGCAGCAAGCTGTTAAAGATGTCCGGGTGAGCCTTCTCCACTTCGTCGAACAGCACTACGCTGAAGGGCTTGCGGCGCACCTTTTCGGTGAGCTGACCGCCCTC
>NZ_CFKZQR010000008.1:0-72046 GCF_985070215.1 Mobiluncus sp.
GTTTCTTGGCTTCCAAGCCTTTCAGCAAAGCCTCGCCCTGCTTCACGCCCACGCCAAAGTTATCGTAAGCAACGTAGTAGTCGACGTTCTCAGTTGCCATCAACAGGCGGTCGTAAGCAATGACGGGTACGCCAGCATCAGCAGCCTTCTGCACCTGATTACCTAAGGAGGTGCCGTCAATAGCGCCAATGATTAGAGCCTTCGCTCCGTTGGTGAGCATCGTATCAATCTGGTTTTGCTGTTCAGAAACACCATTGTTCGCGAATTGAACCGAGCACTTCAGGCCCTCGCTCTTGCACAGGTCGTTGAAGTACTTCTCGGCTTCTACCCAGTTCTCAGAGGTCTTTTGAGGCATAGAGATGCCCAAATCCAGACCAGTCGAGCTGCTTGCCCCGGCGTCGTCTCCGGACTTATCAGCGTTGCCGGCATTGCCTGCGCAGCCTGACAGTGCGAACGCCAATGCGCCAGCGGCGCCAAGAACGGCGATTCTCTTGATTATTTGCATGGTTACCTCACTTTTGTGTCGAGTCCTGGTGCCCCAGGTTTGGGCAGTTGCCCAAGTTCTTTGTGACTAACTAGGCCTTCGCTTCCTGCTCAGGCGATTCTTTTTTCGAGTCATTTTCAGGCACAAGCGCCGTGTCGGACGATGCTTGGTTACGTTTGCGAGCGGCACTGAATAGGCCAATAATCGAAGGTTTGCCCTGTTTCTTGGACAGTACGTCAAAGGCTACGGCAAGAAGCAGCACCAGACCTTTAATCATCTGAGTCCAGTCTGTGCCCACGCCAAGCAGCTGCAAACCGTTGTTCAGGAAAGCCATCACCAAAGCACCCACCATGGTGCCACCCAAAGTACCAATACCGCCCCAGACTGAAGCGCCACCGATAAATACGGAGGCGATGGCATCAAGCTCCCATAAGTTGCCATCAAACGGTGTAGATGCTCCGGAACGTCCCACGAAGCACACCGCCGCGATAGCTGCCAGGACCGAGGAGTTGAACATTACAAAGAAGTTCACTTTCCTCACCGAGATACCGGTTAATGCCGCGGCCACGCGGTTACCGCCTACGGCGTAGATGCCTCGCCCAAGAGGAGTGTTGCGAGACAGGAAGTTGTAGAACAGGAACAGCAAAATTACGATGATGCCAGAGATAGGCAGGGAAGTCCCCGGTCGTCCAGTCGCAAAAATCCATCCAAACAGCAGGATAATAATGCAAGTAAAGACCACCTGAACCACAAAAATCCAGCTAGCGGGCAGTTCTGCTCCAGCCTTCGCCAGACGGACACGCTTGCGGGTGCGCATGAACACCATCAGGAGAGCGGCAATCATGGCTAAAATGATGGTTTCCGAGTTAATTATCCAATTACCTATGGCTATAGGCGGCAACCAATTCATATAGCCGGCACCGATAAATTTCACCTGATCCGGAACAGGAATCGACAGGGACTTGCCAATAAACTGGTTCATCCCGCGGAACAACAACATACCGCCCAAGGTCACAACGAAGGCGGGAACCCCCACGATGGCAACCCAGAATCCATGCCAGCTACCGATAATCACACCCACAATCAGCGCGACACCGATGCCAAGCCACCAAGGCAACCCCGCTCCGGATTGCTCAGATGTGACCTTCGCCAGCACAATGCCAATTACGGCCGCCACCGAACCAACTGACAGGTCGATGTGTCCAGCGATAATCACCAGCACCATGCCCATCGCCAGAATCAGCACGTAGGTGTTTCCAGAAAGGACGTTTTGCAAGTTTTGAGCGGAAAGAACGGTACCGCCCGTCAGGAACTGGAATAAAAGAATTTCCAGAATCAAGACGATAACCATAGCCAATTGGCGCAGGTTGCCGCCTAGTAGTTGTTTCAATGCTGGCATTGGTAATTTTCCTCCCTCTTAGGCGGCAGCACTGCCGGATTTAGAAGTTGTGGGGTTCATGAGACGCATGAGCGACTCTTGGTCGGCATCTTTCGTATCGAATACACCGGTGACTTTTCCTTCAAAAATCGTATAGATACGGTCTGTAATGCCCAGTAGCTCCGGAAGTTCTGAAGAAATCACGATGACACCGATTCCAGCGGCAGCAAGTTTGCCGATGAGCGTGTAAATCTCAAATTTGGCGCCCACATCAATCCCACGTGTCGGCTCATCCAGAATCAATACCTTCGGGTCGGTGTACATCCATTTAGCAAGCACGACCTTTTGCATATTTCCACCGGAAAGTGACGATATGAGGTTATCGATTGAAGGGCTCTTGATACGCAAGTTCTGGCGATACTCCTCAGCCGTCTGACGGACTGTGTGCCAATCAATCGCGCGTGTGTTGCCGGTAGCTTTCTTTAGTTTCGCAGAGATAACTTCACCTTTGATGTCATCCAGAAGGTTTAGCCCCTGCACCTTTCGGTCCTCCGGAAGATAGGCCAGTCCGGCTTCAATAGCGGCTGGAACCGACCTCATAAAGATTTCTTTACCTTCCATGAACGTTTGACCAGACTCAAAAATTCCATAGGAATGGCCAAAAACTGAACGTGCCAACTCGGTACGCCCCGAACCCATCAACCCCGCCAGGCCCACGACTTCCCCACTGCGTACCTGGATATTCGAGTTTTTACAGATGAGCCGCTCGGTATTGACCGGGTGATACACTCTCCAGTCTCTAATCTCAAACAGCACTTCTCCAATATGCGGATCACGGTCGGGGAAACGATTGTCCAAAGGCCGACCCACCATGGAGTGAATGATGCGGTCCTCGTCGACGTTGCCGTCTTTAACTTCCATAGTCTCAATCGTTTTTCCGTCACGTATCACGGTAATCGCGTCAGAAATAGCAGCGATTTCATTGAGTTTGTGAGAAATCATAATCTGGCTGATACCGCTTTGACGCTGCTGGCGCATCAGGTCCAACAAATGGGCCGATTCTTCCTCGTTCAGTGCGGAAGTCGGCTCATCAAGGATCAATAGTTTCACGTTCTTGGACAGAGCCTTGGCTATCTCCACCAGCTGCTGCTTACCCACCCCAATCTCTTTGATGGGGGTATCCGGGTCATCGTCGAGACCCACTTCCCGAAGTAATTCCACGGCGCGTTTTCTAGTCTGGAACCAATCTATGCCTACGCCCTGCTTAATTTCGTTGCCCAAGAAAATATTTTCTGCAATTGAGAGTTCAGGAATCAGTGCGAGTTCCTGGTGGATGATACCAATCCCGGCCGCTTCCGACTCTCGGATGTTCTTAAAACGGCGAACCTCACCTTGGTATACGATGTCCCCCTGATAGGTTCCATGGGGCCATACTCCAGACAGCACTTTCATCAGGGTAGATTTACCGGCACCGTTTTCACCGCACAGGGAGTGGATAGTGCCCTGTTTGACCTGGAAATTGACATCATCAAGCGCTTTGACACCGGGGAATTCCTTGGTGATATGGCGCATCTCTAAAATGTTGCCTACATCCTTAGATTCGTTCACTTCTGCTCCTAGACTTCACTGTCTGGCCAATTACACCGAGTTCTTGCGTGAATACGTTCACAAGCCGAACGAAAGTCTACCTATTTGTGTAATCGGTATCAATTCTCAGACATCTTTGATATTTCAAGTATTTCTGAGCCTATTTCAGGCAGATTTTGACTGTTTCAACGCCGCGGCAAACCCCGGTTGTGCCGGCAGGTTAACCAGGAACATTGCTTGTCCCGCATGGTAAATGTCCGCTTTTCCAACCCAGGTGACGCAGGCGGGCTGATTATTCACGTCAAGTTCATGGGACCATTGTCCTGGATGTTGAATGAATTTGTCTTGCGCGTAAACACAAAACTTGTCAGCCCACTGCTGGGCCAACTGCGGAAGTTGGGAATCTGAACTAAAGCGAGCGGCGAGCTTAGAAATCACCAGGCTTACCCCGATAGCTTCGCAAATGACCCAGTGCATCCGCTGGGAGGAAACCGGGCGGCCCTCGAAGTCTGTCGTGTAGGGAATCCCATCGGCGCCATCGCTACCCCACGCCGCCAGCGCGGTACGGTAAAGTCCCGCTGCGGCCTCGTGAACCCAATCCAAATTCAAATCTAACCCAGCAGCCTCGGCTGCGCCCTGGAGCTGCAAAATCAGACGTGCCCACTCAAAACCGTGGCCCGGCGTGGCTCCCCACGGACGGAAAGGATCGTTCGGCTTATCGCGGTTGTAATCAGAGTCTATACGCCAGTTACTGGTGTAATGTTCGGGGATTCTCCAGTCGTATTCCCTCGCTGACTCATTAATAATTTTCGTGGCAATGGACGCACCCCGCCGCAGGTATTCGGTGTCTGCAGTCGCATCGAAAGCTGCCAGGCACGACTCCAAAGTGTGCATATTCGCGTTCGCACCGCGGTAGTCTTCCAGTTCTGTCCAGTCCCTAGCGTAAGATTCTCGGGCTCTCCCCGCTGATTTGTCCCACCAGTAAGCATCCTGGATACGCCTGGCTTCGTCCAGCAGTTCACGCGCCCCGGGAATTTCCGCGACAGTGGCTGAGCTGGCCGCAATAATCACGAATGCATGAGCATAGGCTTCCTTACGGGGTCCGTTCTCAAGATTGGGACGAGGCTGCCCCGATGCATCAAGTTCCGTGTCAATCCATGAAAACCAGCCACCATATTCCCGGTCCACAAAGTATTCCCGCAGTGCGTGAATCCCGTGCGCGGCCAGTTCGCGGGATTGTTCGGGATGGATTCCCGCCAGGGCAAACAGCGAAAACATATGTGTCATTCGGCAGTTAATCCACAGCTGAGCCCCCATTTCGGGCATGACCGCACCTTCAGGGCCAAGATAACCAAATCCGGCAGGAACCTTTGATTTCATGCCGAATTCACACAACGCTGGAAGCTCGCGGGCAGCCAAAGAACGCAAATCAAGAAATTCACACATAGCCAGAATTCTAATGGAGCAACACTGGCCTCACAGAGTTACCGATTGTCCAAAATAGCCAAACCCTTAAATGCAGCTGTGTGCGCGAACCAGCGTCTGTTCGCACACACAGGTTTATGCATTTATTAGGGGGTAAGCCTAAGCAGCGCGGTTATAGGTGAGGCACTCGCCTGTCTTTCCGCCAACTTTGACGGCAGGCGCCTGGCACTCCAGGTGCTCATTGAAGCTGCAGTCGGATTTCTGGCAAGCCCCGACTGCGGCTTGTTTTCCGAGGCCTCCGACCTGAGGCAAGGCAATAAAGGTGGAGCAGCCCTTGGTGCCCATGGTCATCGCGGTGGCTTGGCAGCCGTCGTGGTTGTAAGAGCAATCGGATACTGCGCAATCACTAACTACCGGTTGAGTACTCATGGTTTCTTTCCTTTCGGGATAAGTAACAGAAATGAATAATTCTTAATTACAACTGTCAACTATTTTGTCTCGATTGAAAACCCTCACCTTAACAACCGGCGTTTTCGCAGTTCAGAACCTTGCGATAATAACGAAACGTATTAATTAATTATATTAGAAAGGCTATATAGAGATTTTTAAATAACAATGACAATTCTAATTCGAACTGATTAAGCAAAATAGATGTAACCTAAAGATGGATTAAACTACCCTTCCCCGCTCCGAAGGTCAAAATCTCCACACCCAGCGCCAACAGGCATCGATTC
Source organism: Mobiluncus sp. (assembly GCF_985070215.1). Lineage (NCBI taxonomy): Bacteria > Bacillati > Actinomycetota > Actinomycetes > Actinomycetales > Actinomycetaceae > Mobiluncus > Mobiluncus sp. The sequence continues at coordinate 5,609 of NZ_CFKZQR010000008.1, forward strand.
ATTATATGAGACAAATCTGCTCGAATACTGGACACCACTGTACTTGCGGTGAAAAACTGCGTACCTTTATCTTGTGACCGGTCCAAGCTCGGACCAAATCGGTTTCAGTATGGAATTGCGAAAACTTTGGAGGAAGAGATGAATAAGTACCGCGATTTTGACAACTATCTGAAGGAATACCCTGATGAAAAGGGATACTTCGGCAAATACGGTGGCAACTACCTGCAGGACCCGGAGCTGGTCAAAGCCTTTGACGAGTACGCGGAAGCCTATAACACCATTGCCCAATCCGCCCAGTTCATTGCCGAGTTGCGCCGTATCCGTAAAGACTTCCAGGGCAGGCCCACCCCGGTCTATCACTGCCAGCGTCTGAGCCAGAAACTGGGACGCACCCAAATCTACCTCAAGCGCGAGGACCTTAACCATACCGGGGCGCACAAGCTCAATCACTGCATGGGCGAAGGCCTATTGGCTAAATACATGGGGAAAAAGAAGCTCATCGCGGAAACCGGAGCGGGTCAGCACGGCGTGGCCCTAGCCACCGCCGCCGCCTACTTCGGCCTGGAATGCGACATCTACATGGGTGAGGTCGACATCGCCAAGCAGGCTCCGAACGTGGCGCGCATGAAGGTACTGGGCGCACGCGTCGTCCCCGTCAGCTTCGGGCTTAAGACCCTGAAAGAGGCCGTGGACGCCGCCTTCATGGCTTACTCCGAGGAATATCACGATGCCATCTATTGCATCGGCACTGCCGCCGGCCCCCACCCCTTCCCGGTCATGGTCAGGGATTTCCAGGAGGTCGTTGGCGTGGAGGCACGTGCCCAGTTTATGGAGCAGACTGGACACCTGCCGGACAAAGTGATGGCCTGCGTAGGGGGCGGTTCCAACGCGATTGGGATGTTTGTGCCGTTCCTGGCTGACCCGGTCGAGATTTTTGGGGTTGAACCACAAGGGCGGGGCACGGCTTTGGGCGATCACGCGGCCTCCATTACCTATGGCGGCGAAGGCGTAATGCACGGATTCAACTCGATTATGCTCGCGGACGAAAAAGGCAATCCCGCGCCGGTCTATTCCAACGCCTCCGGACTGGACTACCCCTCGGTTGGCCCGGAGCACTCCCTGCTGCACGACATGGAGCGCGTCAACTACGTAACCATTCGAGACGAGGAGGCTATTGAAGCCCTGTTCATGCTTTCCCGCTGGGAAGGCATCATTCCTGCCATCGAAAGCTCCCACGCCCTGGCTTATGCCATCAAGGAAGCCCGCAAAGGCAAGACGGGATCAATCCTGGTGAACCTGTCAGGCCGCGGGGATAAGGACCTCGACTACGTGATTGAGCATTACGGCACCGGCGAGGACTACGTCAAATAGACCCAAAAGGTAAGTTCTAAAAAATGTTTTGTTCCCGGACCAAACGGTCCGGGAACAAAACATTTAAGCCGGAAATCAGACCGGTTTACAACCCAAGTTCGGCCATAATCAGGGACTTTACCGTCCCCGCATCGGCTTGACCGCGGGTGGCTTTCATAACCGGGCCCATCAGCGCGCCAATAGCCGCCATCTTGCCGCCTTTAATCTTTTCAACGACATCAGGGTTATCAGCAATTGCCTGCTTCACGGCGGTTTCCAAAGCACCCGTGTCGGAAACGACCTCCAAGCCGCGCGCTTTCACGACCTGACCGGGATCGCCCTCTCCGGCCAGAACGCCAGCGATAACCTGTTTCGCCAACTTGTCGTTAATCTTGCCGTCCTCGACGAGGCTTTGCAGCTCAGCCACCTGGGCAGGAGTAATCGCCATTTCTTCCAGGTCTTTTTCCTCGCCCTTGGCCAAACGCGCAATTTCGCCCATCCACCACTTGCGAGCCCCGCCCGCATCGGTTCCGGCTGAAACCGTTTCTTCAATGAGGTCCACCGCTCCGGCGTTGACGATATCGCGCATTTCGATGTCGGTGAATCCCCACACGCCCTGCAGACGCTTGCGCCTCACGGCAGGAAGCTCAGGCAGACTCTGGCGGATTTCCTCCACCCATTCCCGGCTCGGCGCCACAGGCACCAAATCCGGTTCGGGGAAGTAACGATAATCCTCGGCATCGGATTTCTCACGGCCTGAAGAAGTCGTCCCGTCCGCAGCGTGGTAGTGGCGGGTTTCCTGGACGATTTTGCCGCCCTCGGCAAGGATTGCCGCCTGGCGACGCATTTCGTAACGCACGGTTTTCTCGATGCCTCTAAAGGAGTTCACGTTCTTGGTTTCCGTGCGGGTCCCCATCGGATCCTCCGGTTTATTGCGCAAGGACACGTTCACGTCAGCGCGGACATTGCCGCGCTCCATGCGGGCTTCACTAACCCCGATAGCCCGGAAAATATCCCGCAAGGTGCGCACATAAGCGGCGGCAACCTCGGGGGCGCGATCCCCGGTCCCGATGATGGGTTTGGTGACGATTTCTACCAGTGGCACTCCGGCACGGTTGTAATCGACCAGGGAGTGGTCCGCGCCTTGGATACGGCCGTCCTCTCCGCCAATATGCGTGTTCTTGCCGGCGTCTTCCTCCATGTGGGCACGCTCGATTTCCACCCGGTACACGGTACCGTCTTCCAACTCGACATCGAGCCAGCCGTCGTAACAGATTGGCTCATCATACTGGGAGGTTTGGAAAGCCTTGGTCAGGTCGGGATAAAAATAGTTTTTCCGCGCAAACCGGCAGTATTCGGCGATTTGGCAGTTCAACGCCAGACCAATCCGAATCGCGTATTCCACGGCTCGCTTATTGACTACCGGCAGGCAGCCGGGCAAACCCAGGGAAACCGGGGTGATGTACGTGTTTGGGTCGCCCCCGAAAGCATTGGGAGCCGCGTCGAACATCTTGGTTTTCGTGCCCAGTTCAACGTGAACCTCCAACCCCAAAACAGGATCGAAACGTTCGGTAGCCTTGTCATAACTCATCAACTTGTCGCTCATTTCGCACCCTCCTTCCATGCCGCGGCCGGACAGGGCGGCATCGGTTCACTCGACTTTGCCAGTTGGGCTTCCATGCGGGCTGCCACCTCATACATGGTGACGTCTCCACGGGTGGGAGCGAGAATCTGTACCCCTACGGGCAGACCGTCTTCCGCGGCCACTCCGGCAGGAATCGAAATACCGGGAATCCCAGCCAAGTTGGCGGGAATAGTCGCCACATCGTTGAGGTACATACTCATCGGATCGTCGAGTTTGTCGCCAAACTTGAAAGCGGTGGTTGGGGCGGTGGGTGTGAGCAGCACATCACACTGTTCAAAGGCCGCCGCGAGGTCACGCTGCAGCAGGGTTCGTACCTTTTGCGCCGAACCGTAGTAAGCATCATAGTAGCCTGCTGACAAAACGTGAGTACCCAAAATAATGCGGCGCTTTACTTCATCTCCAAAGCCCGCCTCACGAGTCGCCGCCATCATACGTTCCGTGGTGACCTCACCGTCCTGTGGCAACACCCGCAGGCCGTAACGTACCCCATCGAAACGAGCTAGGTTAGACGACACTTCCGCCGGCATAATCAGGTAATAGGCCGCCAAAGCGTACTCAAAAGAGGGGCAATCCACTTCGACTACGTTCGCCCCCGCCTTTTGCAGACGCTCCACAGCCTGTTGGAAACGCTGCAACACTCCAGCCTGGTAGCCTTCGCCTTGCAGCTGCTTGACGACCCCGACACGCAGACCGGTCGCATCTGTGCCAATGTCGGCCAATGCTCCGGTAATATCCGGTACCGGTTCGTCCAAAGACGTGGAATCCAGCGGATCGTGTCCCCCAATAATCATCTGCAGCGCCGCCGCGTCGCGCACGTCACGAGTGACCGGGCCAATCTGGTCCAGGGAGGAACCCATCGCAATCAAACCGTAGCGGGACACTGCCCCATAGGTCGGTTTCGCACCCACGGTACCGGTGACAGCCCCGGGCTGGCGGATAGAACCGCCCGTGTCCGATCCCAGCGCCCACGGCACCATGAAAGCTCCCACCGCGGCCGCCGAACCACCGCCTGATCCGCCCGGAATCCGCTCCAAATCCCACGGGTTGCGGGTCGGGCCGAAAGCCGAGTGCTCGGTAGACGATCCCATGGCGAACTCGTCCATGTTGGTTTTTCCCAGGATAGGCAGTCCCGCTTCCTGGAGTTTTAGCACGATGGTGGCGTCATAGGGCGGCAGCCAACCTTCCAGGATTTTTGAAGCGCAGGTGGTGGGCTTGCCCCGCTGCACCATGTTGTCTTTAATCGCAATCGGCACGCCCGCAAAAGGGTGCAGTTTCTTGCCGGCGGCACGGTCCGCGTCTACCTGTTTAGCGGTTTGCAGCGCCCCGTCCACGTCGACGAAGAGGAAAGCGTGAATGTCCTTATCGAGGTGTTCAATCCGGTCGGCAAACACTCGCACCAGTTCCTCACTGGTGACTTCTTTCGCCGCCAGCTTCGCGGCCAAATCGTGGGCTGACAGCAGGTAAAGTTCTGTGTTACTCATAAGTTACTCCTCCCCGATAATCTTGGGCACGCCGAACATCCCGCAATCTGGTTGCGGGGCGGCCTGAAGCACCTCATCGTGGTCGAGGCATTGACCCACCTCGTCCTCACGCCACACGTTCGTGAGCGGAATTGGGTGCGAAGTCGCCGGAATGTCCGGTTTCGCTACCTCGTTGACTTTCGCTACCGCCTGGGTAATCACATCCAGTTCAGCGGCGAATTTGTGGATTTCTTCCTCGGTCAGCGCAATTCGGGCCAAGCCAGCGACGCGCCTCACTTCATCAGCATCAATAGTCGACATATTACTGAGTCTAGCGAAAAACGCAGCGCGGTGCTTAACCCTATTTGCTTAGGGTTGTTCCATCATTTCCAGTTCCGCCGGGTCAAAGAAACTAATGTGCACATGGTCAAAGTGATCTTGAGTAACATTGGTGGCCAGTTCCGGTTCTTTCATCAGTTCGCCTTCAAACCATGAAGCCTGATAAATCGTGTTCCGGAAGATGATGTATTTGACGTGCAGTAGCTCCCCGTTGGCTGTGAAATACGACACGATTCGGTTCCCGTAATCTATGGCGGCTTGACTTGACCAGGGACCAGCCCCGGCAATAGGCAAATCTATGGCCAATCCGCGAGGATGCTCCCCCGAATCTGTATTTGGATTGCCGCGCTTGCCGGAAATCCACTGGAACCCGCCAATGTCTCTAGACACGCAGCGCAACCCGACTAGAGCAACGTGTTGCAGCCCTTGAGACTCCCATTCCGGTTTGGTAACGGGACAATTCTCCGGTTCGCTGATGGTGGGGCGAAGACGCCAGGGAATCCAGCTTCCTTGTAGAGCAGAGATAATTTCCTGTTCCACCGAGGCAGCTACTGCCCCTTCGCCTCCAAAAATATAAACAGTACTATTGGCACTGTTTCCCAGAAGCATTCCTCCGGCAGCTTCGGCGAGAGTTTGACTGTTAGTCAGCAAGATAGAGGCAAAAGGCACCGAACCTGCCACTATAGCATCTGCGAAATTGTCTCTCCTGGCTACAATGACTCTGGTCCGAGCGGGAGCTTCGCCCTTGTTTGCCCCCGAAACGCCGTAGCCAAAGGCGGAAAGCATGGGCTGCCAAACTCTTGAAGACTGCGCATAGCCGGAAATCGCTGCAGCCGTTTCATAGCGATTTGCTCCATCCAGAGAAAAAGCAGCCGGATAATGCAAATTCCTGCCCCCAAGCTGAACAACTTGAGTACCTTGAGCAACGCAACTATCGACGTATTGGCGTTGGTTTGCGGTTAATCCTGAGGATTCGGAAACCAATAACAGCGGATTGGACAGTGCTCCGGCTGCAACTGCGTCGGGAGAACCTTGTCCATCCGCGCCAAATGCGCCGGCGAGATAAATCTCTGTAGGACACTTTCCCTGTGCGGAACGTTTGGCGATTTCTAAGGAGGTTTCCTGACGATTTTCCCCTTGGATTCGCGCAGTCGATGCTCCTGCAGCTGCTTGCGCAAATTCCTGCAGCACGGCGTCCGGAACGGCTCCTTGTCCCCCGAGCGCGATGACCTGGGAAGGATGCTTGGAACGCAGATACTCGAGAGAGACGTCATTGCCTATTCCATCGGGACGAGCCAACAAAATAGGACCCTCGTCTAAAGAACCAGCAGCTAGAGCATCAGCAGCCACATCATATCGAGCCACAAAAACTACATTTGGACGAGGCCAAAAATGCTGGGCTACCTCGGCTGCAGTTTCAATCCTTGAGTTGCCAGCAATCCGTGTTAACTCGAGATTTGTTCCAGCATAACTCGTCGATGGCTGCGCAACGGACGTCAATGCTAGACCAAACGTTAAAACAACGGCTATCGAGACCGCGGTTCTACAGGGGGTGAGACGCACGTGGAGCATAACTTTATCCTCATCAATACACGCTAACAAATGATTTGTCCCCCATGATAACTGTTCTCCTTTCTGTTTTTGTTGGGTTTATCCTCTAAACTTCTAGTGTGGAAGGAACGTTGGCATGAGGAAACAAACGAAAAACCCAATGCAAGAAATTCTTAAACAAAGCAATGTCAAGCCCCGCGGCGAGGCATTCCGTCGACTCGCCCGTTTCTTTACCCGACTTTCTGAACTGGCGGTAAAGACCCCTCAGGAACTGCCCAAAGTGTTGGCACGATTTTTTGGTGGGTTCCTGCTGTTTGAGCTCATTGCCGGGGCGATAACAGTCGTTATCGATACTCTGAGAACCTGGCGTCAGTCCACTGTCAAGCCTTTTCCGATCACTCAACTGCCCGAAATCAGTTTCGCCGAGGACAAGATGCAGGTCTACACCTCGGGGATTGAGGTATACACCGCGATGCTGCAAGCCATCCGTTCGGCGCAATCTCACGTCTTCTTTGAGACTTTCATCTGGAAGAATGACGAAATCGGGCATTTGTTCAAAGAGGCTTTGATTGACGCCGCCAAGCGCGGGGTCGAGGTCTTCATTATTTGGGATGCTTTCGGCAATATCAATGTTCCCTCCGCCATGACTCGCTTCCCTCACCTACGTAACCTGCACGTTCTGCGTTTCGGGCTGTTTCGTTCGTTCTTTCTCTCGCTGCGTTCCACCGGGCGCGACCACCGCAAACTCCTCACCGTTGACAACAAGGTTGGGTTTATTGGTGGGTACAATATCGGTTCACTCTATGCGACTCAGTGGCGCGATACCCACCTGCGTGTGACCGGCCCGTCAGTGTGGGAGCTGACCGACGCTTTCACCGATTTTTGGAATGCTCATAAAACCCGGCATCTGCCTAGGCTGCCCCAATTTAAGCCCCGCCAGTGGATTCCTGAAATCGAAGTGGCTCGCAACGAACCGAACCGTCTGCTATTCCCTGTCCGCGGCCTGTATATCAAAGCGTTGAACAAGGCTCGAAAGCGGTTTTGGATTACTCAGGCTTACTTCATTCCGGATCGGGATATTTTGGACGAACTCATTGCGGCAGCGTGGCGCGGGGTGGATATTAAAGTGCTGATGCCGGAAACCTCCAACCATATTGCGGCCGACTGGGTGGCTCGCTCATACTATTCCCCAATGTTGGAGGCCGGGGTGGAAATCTGGCTCTACCAGGAGGCTATGGTCCATGCCAAGACCGCTACCGCCGACGGCTGCTGGACCACAATAGGGACCGCGAACATCGACCGTCTGTCTATGACCGGCAACTATGAAATTAATATGGAGATTTTTTCCACCGACCTGGCCGACCAGATGGAACAAGTGTTCCTCAACGACTTGACCAACGCTCGGCAACTCACCCTGGAGCAGTGGGAGGAACGACCCGTCGTTAATCGGGTCATTGAGCGTCTGTTGCGCCCGCTCGGCTCGGTTTTGTAGAGCTGGGTATTCAGGGATTTCGCCCATATACCAGCAATCCGCTGAGACTGTCCACGGTTAGCAACCCGCACCCAGAATCCAACTGCCCACGAGGCAACCCGAAACGCCGCCATGCGATGGATTACATTAGGTTCTGGATATGCCCTTTTCCAGCAGGTTATCGAAGTCGGCAGACTCAATGACAGGGATGCCCAGCGCCTGGGCTTTCGCCAGTTTTGACCCCGCGCCAGCACCGGCCACGACCAGGTCAGTTTTCTTCGATACCGAACCGGTCGCTTTCCCTCCGCGGGCTTCTACCGCTAACTGGGCGGATTCACGAGTGTAGCCGGGAACGTTTCCAGTTACGACCACCGTCAAGCCCTCCAGGGTTTGCGGCTCTTCCTGTTTGGCTGCAGCGCCGCTGTCTAAGTTGGCTCCAACACCGGCTTTCTCCCATGCGTCCACGATTTCTTGATGCCACGGGACTGTGAACCAGTCGTGAATAGAGGCGGCAATGACCTCGCCTACTCCCTCAACTTCACCGAGCTGTTCCACGCTAGCAGCTCGGATAGCAGACATTGTGGCAAACTGTCGGGCTATGGTCCGAGCCGCGACCGGACCCAGATGCCGAACGGACAGGGCCACCAAAACTCGCCACAGTTCTTTTGACTTTGCGGCCTGTAGCTGTTCAAAAAACGTCTGGACGACTTTCCCGGCCACGGGAGGTCCGAAGCGCTGTCCGGTAGCTTCCTGAGCGACTTTCGGCAATGGTTTTGGTTTCGCCCAAAAGAACCGAACCTGTTGCCAATCCCGACCGTCAGTGCCCGGCATCTCGCGCCACACCATCACGTCGCGCAAATCCTCAGGCTGCAAAGCAAACAAACCCGCTTCTGAAGTCAGGACCGGGGACTGAACGGGCGGCAAGAGATCCTCGATGGCTTCCAGGCCGAGTCCCTGACCAGGCCGAACCGCGACAATGGTTCCGTCCTCCAGCTCACAGCGGCCCCCTGCCGCGAGGGCAGCAGCCACATCGGCGCGCCCGAACTCCGGCTGGGTCAGCGCTAGAGCGCCTTCCTCCCCCAAACCTTCAATATCCAAAGCGTTGCGCGAGCCCACGTGAATGAGCCTCTCGGTGATCTGTGCCGGGCATCCCGACTGATTGGGGCAACGCAAATCAATGTCACCTTCCTTTTGCGCTCCGAGCCTAGTCCCGCAGGAGGGGCAGGTATCGGGCATCACCCATTGGGGCAAACCAGCTGGTCTAAGGGACATTACCGGCCCTAAAATTTCGGGAATGATGTCCCCTGCTTTGCGCAACACGACGGTGTCGCCGGGCCGTACGTCTTTCCGGGCGACTTCTTTGGCATTGTGCAGCGTGGCGCGCGAAACGTAGGAGCCGTCAACCAAGACCCGCTCCATCACCCCGAAAGGTGTGACTCGTCCGGTGCGTCCCACCTGCACCTCGATACCCAGCAAACGGGTGTGGACCTCTTCGGGAGGAAACTTGTAGGCACACGCCCACCGCGGTGCCCGCGCCGTAGACCCCAGCACATTCCGTTGTGCAAAGCTGTCGACCTTCAGCACCACACCGTCAATCTGGTGGGCAAAATCGTGACGATGCGCCGTCATCTGGTCTAAAACCGCGTGAACCTCGGCGAGGGAGCGCATTCCCGCCAGAGGTAACCCCAAGCTGGCGGGGGTTTCCCGCACGGAATGCAAACCCCACGATTCCAATAGCTCATAAAAGTCCTCTTGGGTCCCCAGCTGCGCTACCGCTTCGGGGCTAGCCCAACGTACTTCCCCAACCCCGTGGGCTAAAAAGGCGAGGGGACGTTTAGCGGCCTGGGCGGGATCTTTTTGTTTCAAAGAGCCGGTGGCCGCGTTGCGCGGATTAGCAAACAGTTTTTCTCCGTCCCGTTCGCGGGCCGCATTCATAGCGTCAAAATCCGCCAACGGCAGGTACACTTCGCCGCGAATTTCCACCAGTTCCGGCACTTTTTCACCATCGAGCCGCACCGGCACGGTCGCGATGGTTTTCACGTTTTCAGTCACGTCCTCGCCGGTAAATCCATCCCCGCGCGTAGCCCCAACCTCGAGCGTCCCGTGAAGGTAGGTCAAACTCATGGCCAACCCATCTACCTTGACCTCGGCAGAAACCGAGAAATCCTGGCCTTCCAGGCTTTTTTCCACCCGCGTCCACCAGGCGTCAACCTCGGCGTAAGAGAAAACGTCATCGATAGACCCCATCTGTTGCAGGTGGCGATGCGGGGGGAACCCTTCCGTACTCGCCGTTTGCCCGCCACCCCCGACCGTTTGCGTTGGAGAGTCCGGGGTCACCAGGCCGGGGTAGGCCGCCTCCAACAGCTGCAGTTGTACGAACAAGGCGTCATAGTCCGCATCGCTCAGCCGGGTCACGCCGGTTTCAGGAGTTTCGTCGTAGTAGTCCGTGCGCGCCGCCTCGATTTGGTCCACCAGGTCAGCATGTTGGGCTAAAGCAGCCTCAGGGATAGAGGTTTGTTTCTTCACGATTCCATCTTAAGGCCAGCCGGAGACGAAAAATCCGCAGTTTCGCCCCGGCGCTGTTTGCACAGAATTTGTCGCTGTGTCGCCCGAAATTAACCGGGGCTTCCTTCCTGAGACCCCCCGCGAACCTTTCCGTCGCTAAACTTGGATACGAAACTGAATCCGATGGTTAGGAGACGAAATGGAAGCCAGTATTTTTGTGGCCGATGGTGTCGAGGAATGTGAAGCCCTGCTGGTCGTGGACTTGCTGCGGCGCGGAGGCATCGAGATACAAACGGTGGCGGTCAACGATGCCGCCGGTGATGATGAAAAGGCGCGAACCATCGTGAGTTCGCACCGGGTTCCCCTGACTTGCGATGAACACATCAACAACTTTGCTCCTAGCGGCGAACAAGTCCTGATTATTCCCGGTGGCAAGCTCGGGGTAAATAATCTCAAGGCATCAGCCAAACTATCCCAGATTCTGCGTTCTCACCAGGGGAATCTGGCGGCGGTGTGCGCCGGGCCGACCGTGTTGGGGGCGCTGGGCTTGCTCGATGAGCACAGAGCAACTGTTTATCCCGGTTTCCAAGACGGCCTGGGGAACGCCGACTATTCCGATGCCGGCTTGATTCGTGATGGCCGGATTATCACCGCGCGGGCGCTGGGCTCCTCCATCGACTTTGCTTTGGCTATTATTTCTCTGCTGCGCGATGAGGCTCAGGCACAACAGGTCGCTGCCCAGATTTGCTACCAAACTCACTGATTTTTCTGGTTTAGGTTCTTACGACTACTATCCTGGTTCTCCGGATCAGAACTGCGCTCTAAACAGGTTTTGCACAACTTTTTGAGGGTTATCAACAAGTCCTCACCTACGGTTATCCACAGCCTGTGGATAACCGTTTGCGAAAATCGGTTGTGGTCCCTAACTTGAGGGTATGGAACATTTTTTGCAACCACGGGCGGCTCTGACATCTCCCCTGCTCTGGGTCGTTATCAAAGGACCCGATTCAGGCCAAGCATTGCCCGCGATTCCAGGGATTTTTGGCAGACTGAGCGGACTGAGCGACCCGCAAGTCTCGCGCCAAAATCTGCACCTGGAGCCGTCGAAAAAAACTTTGCGCGCTTTGCCGTTTCCCGGTTCCGCGCCTGTGTACAAAATATGGAAAACGTTGCCCTGGACCCACCGGATACGTCGGGCCTGCCGCCTCAAGCCCGGTGCGCGCCTAAAACTTGGGGCCACCATCTTGCGCCTAAGCTACCGTCCACCTGACCTTCGTCTGACTCCTCCCCCGGCGCCGCGACAGTTTGCGGGACGCACCGCTTTGTTTATGTTCCTGCCGCTGCTGCTCATGTTGGGTTTGGGGGCTTTCCTGGGGTGGCGCCTGCTGGTGATTCTGGGCATTGCCGGCGTGATTACCCTGGTGGTGTTCATCCGACGGGCATTGGCGGTACCGACCCCGGAAAAGCTGTGGCTCGCCGCTGCTGCTCCCCTAGTGACGCCCTCGCAAAAGGTCAGCGTGATTCGGGTGTTTTCGGGTCGGAAACTGCGCCGGCGCGTCCTGCAGATTCAACCGGGAGAAACGCTGTGTTTCACAGGAGCAAAAGGCGCGGACCAAGCCCGGTGGGTCATCGCCCAGGCCATCCTGTTTGGTCAGGCTCGGCTCAGCGAAAAGAATCCCGACCCGTGGCGCGGAATCAAACCTCGCGAAGAACCGGGCCAGACCTCACCGCAAACCCTGGTGATTCGCGTGTTTAACCCCGGCGAAACCCCGCATTTGGAGACGGACGAAGTCGGGATGACCATCACCGCCGATACCCCTCCGCCATGGGCGCAACGTATCCTCAATCCGCCCCCACGCCGCCGTGTTATTACGGCCGCCTGGTTCGGCTCTCTCCTGGAGGCCTTGGGGGACAATCCGCGACGCCTTAGCTTGACCGCCATACCCCCCGCCGAAAGCCTGCCCGACTTGGTTGATGTCAGCCAGTGGTGGCAAACCAGTCCCGAAGCTATCACCCAAAGCTGGCAGGCACCTCCCCCAGGCTTGTGCGCTCAGCTCGGGGTGAGCACCGCAGAACGTCCGTGGCTGGTTGATTTGGTGAAAGAAGGACCTCACGCCCTGGTGGCGGGCACGACCGGGGCCGGGAAATCGGAACTGCTGACCACGTGGTTGATGGCACTGGCTTTGCACTATTCTCCCCGCGATTTACGGTTTATTTTGCTCGATTACAAGGGCGGGGCGGCATTCGAGGCGCTGGGGGCGCTACCCCACACTCACGGCGTGTTGACGGACTTGACGCCGCAACTCACCTCTCGTGCTCTAGCGTCCCTGGAGGCATTCCTGAAGCAGCGAGAGACGGTTCTGTCCCAGGTTAAAGCCCGCGACCTGGAGCATTATCACCAGCTCACCGGGCAACGGCTGCCTAGAGTCCTCATCGTGGTGGATGAATTTCGCGCCCTTGCCACGGATCATCCCGAAACTTTGGAAAACCTGATTCGCCTGGCTACGCACGGACGTTCGCTGGGACTGCACCTGATTTTGGCTACACAAAAGCCCGGTGGGGTGGTTAACGGCCAGATTCTGGCTAATACCAACCTACGGATTGCCCTGCGGGTTCGTTCTCCCCAAGACTCGACCGAGATACTCAGCGATACGCGGGCGGCGAGCCTCCCGCCCATTCCGGGGCGTCTGTTTTGGGAGGGGCTCACCTCCGGCGTGGCACAAGCCGCCTGGTGCGGAAAAGCCGACTGGGTACGCCACTGTGTGGATCAGATTCGCCAAGCCTGGGAGCAAGGCTGCGACAATGCACGCCTACCGGAAATCTGGTGTCCCGATCTGCCATTGGCCACACCGTGTCCCCCCGGCAGTTTCGCCCTGCTGGACTTTCCCCACCAGGCTCGCCAAAGCTGGCGTTTGCCCCAAACGAGCTTGGGGATTTTCGGCAATCCCGGCAGCGGACGAACCACCGCCCTAGCCTCCCTGACCACGACGTGGCTGAGGCAAAATCGCTCGGTGATAGTCATCACCCCCAACCCGTCGGCGTTCTGGAACCGGTGGAGCGGACTGAGCGAACCGTTAGTCTCCCCGCTCCAACACATTCTCACCGTATTCTCCCCGAAAGACTTGTGGAAACTCGATCAATTCATCTCCTTAGCGGCTGACTGTGGTTTAGAAGGGACCGCGGTGGCTATTGACCGCGCGGATTTACTGGCTGACGAGCTGGAACGGCTCTATCCGGGCCAGGGGGTCAAGCGCCTGGAAACGGTGCTGAGCGAAAATGGGGCGGGGGGCTATTTGCTGGCTTTCACGGCTCCGTTGGGCGCTGGGCATAGCGCTTGGGGAGCCTTGGCTGGGGAAAAGTATGTGTTGTGCCCACGCGATACGGTGGATTTGCATTCTGCCGGCATTGAATCCAACCGAGTGCGCGGGCGTTTGAGCGACGCATTGCCTGCCGTAGTCGCGCCCGGCCGCGGGGTGTGGCAAATCGGCAACACATGTGCCACTGCCCAAATCGGTCTGCCCAACTGTGAGGGCTTAGCCGAAATAGTTGGCACCACGCCTGGTGCGGACTGTCCTGACGGTACCCCTACGGCCTCGAGAGGTGAGTCAATTGTCTTAACAGAGATGCCTAAATTATTTTCCCATCGAGAAATGCCACGCGCCGCCCAGCTTGTTACGTTAGGCTGGTCCTCATCGCGCCGTGATTGGCTGAGCCTTTCGCCCGCGCGGCGCCACTGGGTAGTGGACGACCTCGCCGAGATGCGTCCCCTGGTGGCTCAATTGAAACGGGAATATCGCCGTCTCGGTTATCGGGTGATTGAGGCAGAAGATTTTGAACTTGAACACATTGACCGCGATACCTTTGTCATTGTCTCCAATTCTGAACATAACACCCCTAACCTGAATATTTTACGGGAGTGTATTGAGAGTAGCCTGAAGTTTGACCTAACATTCCTAGAATTGCGTTCACCTGGGCTTATGCCGGGAAATTTAACCCTCCCATTACCGAATTTTACCAATCGGAAAGTAACACTAACCCATTTAGGAAACACCATCGAAGCCAGACATCGAGCGGCAAATTACCTCGATATCGAGATGGATTTTGTCCGAAAACTCCAGGTTATTGGCGAATTTCCAGCGATTTATCAGACGAGCTCCGAAGTGGGCGCGCTACTCCCTCCAAGTGCTAATGTGACACATATCACCTGATTTTTGAAAAATTCTTCATTTACATCTCTTGAAAATGCGCTGGAATGATGTCACCCTTGTTAAGTCGAATTTATTCCACGCAAAAGTTTTACAAATCCCTAACCGATTCTTTTGCACCGAACTCTAAGGAGCAATTATGGACTGGCGTGATCAAGCAGCTTGCTTAACCGTAGATCCTGAACTTTTCTTCCCCGTGGGGAACACCGGCCCGGCATTGGCTCAGATTGAAGAAGCTAAGGCTGTGTGCGCGACCTGCCAGGTTGTGGACGTTTGCCTGAAGTGGGCTCTGGACAATAACCAAGATGCCGGCGTCTGGGGCGGCACCAGCGAGGATGAGCGTCGTTCTTTGAAGCGTCGCAATGCCCGCAATGCCCGTGCGCGCCGCGCTTCGAGCCTCTAAGTTACACGCCTCTGGGGGCGTCAAACCCAGGAAAGACCCCGCTGGTGGTGAGCGCATTAGGTGGCTCACCACCACGGTTTTTTACTAGCCCGACAGGCTACCGGAAGCTGCCGGCTTACAGCTTAGTAGCGGTGAGGCGCACAATCGTACCGCTCGCGGGAGGCTCTCGGTTTTCCCACTGCACCGTCCCGACCAGTTCGGTTTTGACCAAAGTCTGGACAATCTGAGTGCCCAAGCCTGAACCGACCGAGTTGCCGGTGAGTCCATGCCCGTCGTCGGTCACCGTCACCACCAAAGTCTCGTTGTGGTCGTCCCGGTGGGCCTCGACCTCTACCACCCCGCCACGGCCTTCCAAACCGTGTTCAATCGCGTTGGTCACCAACTCGGTAAGCACTAACCCGAGGGCAGAGGCCGCGTCCGCTCCCAGCGTCCCAAAGCTGCCCAAGAAACGCGTCTCCACGAAGTGGTCGGAGGACGCCGCGGTCGCCACCAAAGCCAGTAGTTTCCGGAACGTGTCGTCAAAAGACACGGTCTCATCAACCGTATGTGACAGTGCCTCGTGCACCATCGCAATAATCGAAATTCGCCGTTCCGCCTGAGACAATTCCTCTTGAACCACCGCGTTATCCGAACGGCGAGCTTGCAGGCGCAACAGAGCGCTGACCGTTTGGAGGTTGTTTTTCACCCGGTGATGCACTTCGCGAATGGTGGCATCTTTGCTCAACAGTTCCTTTTCACGATGGCGTTTTTCGGTCACATCACGGCACAGCAGCAGGGCTCCAATCCGTTCCCCTTCCTCGACCAGCGGTAGCGAACGAATGGTCAAATCCACTCCGCGCACGTCAATCTCGGCCAGGGCAGAAGATCGTCCCCGCAGCACCGTTGACAAATCCTCATCGATGACGGCGCCTTTTTCCAACAGCGGCAAGACGGAGTCGCTAAGTTTCGTGCCATGGAGCTGGTTGTGAAAACCAAGCCGTTTAAAAGCAGAAATCCCGTTCGGTGAACAATGTTCTACCAGCCCCTCATTGTCCAGCATCAAGGCCCCATCGGCCACCCGGGGATTGCCGTGCTTACCGGTAGTCGGAGTGACCTCGAAGGGAAAGTCTCCGGCTGCCACCATCTTCCACAGTGTCCGGGAAACCGCTTTAAACCAACCCTCGCCACCAATCTCGCCGACCTGGAAAGCCAGGTTGGTCTCAATCGCCAGGACTCCAATGTTTCGTCCCGCAAAAGGCACGGGCACCAGTACCTCGGATACCGTGTTCATCCCCGTCCAACGTCGTACGGGGTTCTCGATAATCTCGCCTTTTAACTGGACCTGTTCCAGCAGGGGCAGACGGGTAGCAGGCAAGTTCAGCCCAATCACGTCATCGAGGTGAACCGTAGGTCCGGTGGCCGGACGGCAGTGAGCTGCGCAAGACATGCCGTCATAACGGTTCGGCAACCACAGCAACAAATCGGCTTGGGACAGGTCAGAGATGATTTGCCAATCCGACACCAAACGATACAGCTGTTCTACAGCATCTTCGGTCAATGCCTGGAATGGGGGTTCCCCCAGGGAGCGTTTAAACGTCGACACCTTCTCAGGTTATGCGTTGGGCTGTGTTTTGAGCAACCTGCATTTAGAATATAAGGGTAATTGATGCTTCAGGAGAGACCCGACATGAAATTCACCCAGACCCTGGCTTATCCCGGATCTCGCGCCCAAGTCACCGCGATGTTAAAAAACCCGGAATACTATAAAAAACGCTGGGCGGATTTGGATGATCATGCCCAAGTTGATTTGAGCCTGGTCGATAACCGTATCCGGGTATCTTCCACCGTGTCCATTTCTACTGAATACCTGGACCAACTGGCCAACAAGCTCAATACCGGGCTGAACCTAAAAGTGGTGGAAGTCTGGGATTTGAATCAGTCCGGGTGGGTTGAGAACGGCACTATGAGCGGCTCGATGGCGGGTGTCCCCGTAAAGTTTTCGACCACTATGGTGGCGAAATCTGAGCCGACTCCGCAGTCCGGCACCGAGATTACGCTGGAGGGCGAAGTTACCTGCGCGATTCCTTTTTTTGCGGTAGGAGTGGAGCGAGCCGTGATAAAGACCATTGAAAACGCCTTCGCCAAAGAGACCGTCAAGGCGGACGAATTTTTGCTGTAGGGGTCCCTGATACAGTGGTTTTATACCGCCTTCAGCGTGTTTAAGAAGGGAAGATATGACCATCACCGACCACCAATACGAGGACTTATTAGCCGACATTATGTCCCACGGAGTGGAAAAACCCGACCGTACCGGCACGGGAACCCGCTCGATTTTCGGGCGCCAGCTGCGCTATGACCTCTCGCAAGGCTTCCCCGCCATCACGACCAAGAGTCTGTACTGGCACGGCGTGGTCGGTGAACTGCTGTGGTTCTTACAGGGGGGGACGAACAACCGCTGGCTAAAGGAGAACAATATCCATATCTGGGACGAGTGGGCGGATGACTCGGGGGATTTGGGACCGATTTACGGTCATCAGTGGCGTGCCTGGCCCACCGCAGCCGGCCCGGTGGATCAGGTGAGAAACCTGCTCGATACCCTGAAGAACGACCCCTCTTCTCGGCGTATGCTGGTGTCGGCCTGGAACGTTTCGGAGTTGGAACGGATGGCGCTGGCTCCCTGCCACGCTTTCTTTCAATGCTGGGTCGGGCAAGGCCGGCTCTCCCTGCAGATCTATCAGCGTTCGGCGGATATGTTCCTGGGGGTACCTTTCAACATCGCCTCCTACGCTTTGCTGACCCATATGCTGGCTCAACAGTCTGATTTACAAGTCGGCGAACTCGTGTGGACCGGCGGAGACTGCCACATCTATGCCAACCACGTGGACCAAGTCACTCAACAGCTGTCCCGCGAGCCTTTCCCCTTCCCCACTTTGGAACTGGATAGAGCCGACTCTATTGACGGCTACACTTTTGACATGATTCGTCTGGCGAATTATCAACACCACCCCAAGATTTCCGCTCCCGTAGCGGTCTGACGTGAGAGGCAGCATGGTCGGCTTGAATCCTGGCGCAAATAAACCGGTACACAATCCCTACGGATGGACTCCGCCTGTCTCTCCTGACCCGACCCCCATCCCGGAGGGCTCACCGACTGAATCCCGCGCCGGACACGGTATCCGTGTCCTCGGGATGATTTGGGCTGAGGACAAGGCAAAAGTGTTGGGTGCTGGCGGCAAAATGCTGTGGCACGTCCCCGCGGACTTCAAGCATTTCAAAGACACCACTATGGGTAATCCAGTGATTATGGGACGCGCCTCGTTCCTCTCCCTGGGACAGGCGCTGCCCGGTCGGCGCAATATCGTCCTCACCGGGTCTCGTGAGTTCACCGCCCCTGATGTCGAGGTAGCCCACAGCCTCAACGAAGCGTTGGAACTGTGCGCCAACACCCCCCAGGTGTGGATTACCGGCGGAGCGAAAGTGTATCGCGAAGTCATGGAGATCGGACTGGCGGATTTACTGGTAGTCACCCAGCTGGACATGACCGCGATGGTGCCTCCAATGAGCACGGTGGCTTATGCCCCGGTCATCGATCCGGTTCGCTGGCAACTGGATCTGACCCGTTCGGACGAAAACTGGCGCCCGAAATCCGGGGACGCTGCCTGGCGGGTACGCTACTACATCCCCCGCTAAACGTTCCGGCCCCGCAAAGGACGACGGGTTCGGTCACACCGAGAGTTACGGCGCGATTCCGAACCCGTCGCGAAGAGGAAAATGTATCCCTAGAGATGCAGTCGCCGCATAGCTTTCAGGGCGAATTTTAAGACCGTGACGTATTGTTCCTGGCTCAATCCCATAACCGGAGCGATAGGAACCGCGCGGTTTTGCACGGCAATCGTACGCGATTCCATGTATTTATGGATGCCCTCGATACCGTGGCGACGCCCCAGACCAGAATCTTTCCAGCCACCCATAGGAGCATCGGTGGAACCCCAGGCGGCGGTGAACCCCTCGTTGACATTGACCGTGCCCGCCTCAATCCGACGTGCCACCGCCACAGCGTGAGCCGGCTTGCCCCAAACCGAGGCGTTCAAGCCGTAATTCGTGTCATTGGCCAGGGCTATGGCCTGTTCATCGGTATGGAAACGATACAGAGAAACCACGGGACCAAACGTCTCATGGTCGTACAGGGTCATTCCCTCCTCGACACCTTCCAGAAGGGTGGGCGCATAAGCGGTGTAGCTAATTTCGGGCAGTGCATGGCCGCCGGCCAGAGCTACCGCGCCCTTGCTCAGAGCGTCCTGAACTTGGGTATCAATCGTTTCGAGCTGGTGGTCGGAAACTAGAACCCCCATATCGGCCTCCCAATCAAAGGAAACCTCAACCTTCATATCGTTGATACGTTTGATGAGCTTAGCTTTGAACTCGTCATAAATCGAGTCTTGGACATAGAGACGTTCAATGGAAACACAAAGCTGACCAGTATTGGCGTAGGCAGACCGCACCAGGCCTCGCACCGCGTCGTCAACCCTTGCGTCCTCCAGCACTATCATCGGGTTCTTGCCGCCCAGTTCAGCCGAAACCCCAATCAGGTTTTCGCCCGATTGCTTGGCAATAATCCGTCCCGTAGCGGTGGAACCGGTAAACAACATGTAGTCAACCTGTTTAATGAGCGGGGTTCCCAGTTCGGAGCCACGTCCGGGCACCATAATGAACAAATCAGGATCCAACCCGGCCTCGACCATCAGGGCTTTGCCGACCACCACCGACAGCGGAGTGTTGGAATCCGGCTTGGTCACAATGGCATTACCAGCAGCCAAAGCCGCGATAGCGTCCGTAATCCCCATCGACAGCGGGTAGTTCCACGGCGCAATTACCCCCACAACTCCCTTGGGCTCATACATTACGAAAGTGCGCGTCACGCCAGGAAACGCCCCGCGGCGGCGCTCATCGCGAACCGCGTGAGAGAGAGTGCGCGCATAGTAGCGGCAGTTCAGGGCAATATCCTGGATTTCGTCATAAGCGTGGTAGCGAGACTTGCCGGTTTCCCACTGAATCACGTCGAGGATTTCGTCCATGTGCTGCCACAGCAGGTCATGAAGTCTGTACAAAAACTGCGCCCGGGTGGCGGCAGGAGCCTTGCCCCAGCGCCGCCCCGCACTACGGGCACGCACGATGGCTTGATCCAAGTCTGCCAGGGTGGCTTGGGGAACCCCGAAAGCATCAATTCCAGTAAATGGGGACTGGACGGCTCGTAACGGACGGCCTTCCGGCAGTCCCACCACCCGCTCCAGGTTTGGCACCAAACTACGGAAAGAAGCCTCACAGCGCTGGTGCATCTGACGTGCTTGGGCTTCGGCTTGGGCAGAAGGATAAATCGTCTTAGTTTCCGTATCAGACATCGCAGTCTCCTTTGACAGTTCAGTATCACACCGTTGGGATATACATCCATCTTAGGACAGATTACTCATCTACGAAAGGTGAACGCCGTTTAGGAAAAAACCGTCATTGCCTTCATTCCGTAACGGCTACGCCGAGCTGCCGTTTGCCCTTCCGGAACAAGACAACCCCGCCCGGCAGCACATCTGCGGCGGTAACGACCCGACTTTCGTCCTCGACCTTTTCGTTATTCAGGTACGCGCCCCCGGAGGCGACAGTACGTTTTGCCGCCCCAATGCCCTTTTCCAACCCCGAGTCCACCAACAGATGCAAAATATTGGTTTCTCCCAGCACAGCCTGGGTCCGCGGCAGGTCCGCAGTGGCCGCTACCAGGGTTTTCCCGTCGACCTCACGCAGGTCGCCGCGTCCGAACAGCGCCGTCGAAGCGGCCTTCACCCGCTCGGTTTGATCCGCCCCGTGCACCAGGGTGGTCACGGCTTCAGCCAAAGCTCGTTGGGCAGCGCGCTTCCCCGGGTTTTGCTGTGTTTCGGTTTCCAATGCTTCGATTTCCTCGCGGCTCAGGAAAGTAAAGACTTTCAGCAAGTTGACTACGTCGGCGTCCTCAGTATTCAACCAGAACTGGTAGAACGCGTAGGGACTGAACATTTCCGGATCGAGCCAAATCGCCCCGCCCTCGGATTTGCCAAACTTGGTGCCGTCTGATTTCGTAATCAGAGGCGTCGTCATCACGTGGACATCTTTGCCTTCAACCTTACGAATCAGGTCCATGCCCCCGACCAGATTGCCCCACTGGTCGTTGCCCCCGGTTTCCAAGGTGACGCCGTATTTGCGGTACAGCTGCAGGTAATCATTGGCTTGCAGGATTTGGTAGGAAAATTCTGTAAAAGAAATGCCTTCTTCGCTCTTGAGTCGCCGCGCCACGGCGTCCTTGGACAGCATGGTACCCATCCGGAAGTTCTTGCCCAGGTCGCGCAGCAAATCAATCGCGGACAGGGACGCGGTCCACTCCAGGTTGTTGACCATTCGCGCCGGATTATCGCCCTCGAAATCGAGGAAACGCTCGATTTGGTGCTGCAGACGGTCCGCCCAGCCCGCCACCGTTTCCTTGTCCTGCAGCTGGCGTTCCGAAGTCATACGCGGGTCACCAATCAAACCGGTCGCTCCCCCAACCAGCGCGATGGGATGGTGTCCTGCCAGCTGCAAATGGCGCATCATAATGAGCTGCACTAGGTGTCCGTGATGCAGGGATGCCGCGGTCGGGTCAAAGCCGCAATAGAACGTGAGCGGACCTTCGTTCAAAGCCCGGCGCAACGCGTCCAAATCGGTGTGTTGCTTAATCAGGCCCCGCCAAGTCAGTTCGTCAATCAGATCGCTCACGTTTACTTCCTTCAATAGTTCGTTGTCATCGCGTTTTCACGCCCCTCTATGCTACCGGGTTTGCCGCGCGCATACGAAAAGGCCGAATGCTTGCGTGGCGGTAGCGACTCCGTGCGAGAGGGGATACAGTTGGCCCCAGGAACATCGCGGTTCCTGGGGCCAACTTGATTTCAGATTAATCTCCGTGTTCCCACGAAGTCGGGTCACTGGAAATATTGTGTCCCTGCGCGATGGCTTCTTTTGTCCAAATATCGGTGGGAAGCTCACCGGGAAGGAACTTATTGTCAGTGGAACAGAACTGGATTTCGTCCTCGCTCTTCGTTTCCAGTTGGTGCTGGTAATCCTTGAGGGCACCCAGAGCCCACTTGAACAGCAGGGTGCAAGCCACCAAGTTCATGATGGCCATCAACGCCGCGGTCCAGTCGCCCAAGTTCCACACCATTTC
Source organism: Mobiluncus sp. (assembly GCF_985070215.1). Lineage (NCBI taxonomy): Bacteria > Bacillati > Actinomycetota > Actinomycetes > Actinomycetales > Actinomycetaceae > Mobiluncus > Mobiluncus sp. The sequence continues at coordinate 27,736 of NZ_CFKZQR010000008.1, forward strand.
CAAGGAGAGCACTGAGCCCAGGAACACCGCGATGATGGAAATCGCCTTGACAATCCACGCGTTGTTTTCGATGCCCAGCAGGTATTTGATGTTGCCTTCGGAATAGCTAAAGTTACCCAGCAAAGTCGAGTAAACGAACATAAAGATGACGATGAGGATAATCGGCTTAGTCCAAGGACCCAAAGCAGCCAGGGAATCAACCGTGAGGGCCGCGCCGTCAGAGGGCTGTTCAGCCGCATTCGGATCATAGACCCCTCCTAGCAGCACGATGAAAGCGGTAGCGCTACAAACCAAAATGGTGTCCACGAATACACCTAGGGACTGAATCATTCCCTGCTTGACCGGGTGGGACACGGTGGCGGTCGCAGCCGCGTTCGGGGCGGAACCCATACCGGCTTCATTTGAGAACAAGCCGCGCTTCGTGCCGTTCATCAGAGCCGCAAAGAGCCCGCCTAGAGTTCCACCTGCTACCGAGTTCGCACCGAAAGCGCCCTGGAAAATCATGGCGAAAACTGTACCGAGCTGTCCGATATTCTCGATAATGACTATCAGTGCCAAAGTCATGTAAATGACTGCCATCAGCGGAGCCAGATATTCAGCGATACGCGCTACCGAACGAATCCCGGCAATAAAGAAAGGCGCGGTGATGGCTACCAGCAACAGCCCGGTGGCGTAGGTAGGCATCCCGAAGTTTGCCTTTGCTAAGCCAGCCAGGGTATTGGCCTGAATCAGCTGGAAGGTGAAAGCGTAGGTAAAGATGAGCAAAACCGCAAAGACGGAGCCCCAGGCACGCGAGCCGAGACCGCGTTCGATATAGAAAGCGGGGCCGCCGCGGAAGGTTCCGTCGGGATTGCGGACCTTGAACATCTGGGCCAAGGTCGCCTCGATGAAAGCGCTCGCCATACCGACCAGAGCCACGATCCACATCCAAAAGATGGAGCCGGCACCGCCCAGGGTAATCGCGATAGCTACCCCGACGATGTTGCCGGTGCCGATACGGTCGGCCAACCCCACCGCGAAAGCCTGGAAAGAACTGATGCCTCCATGGGAGCCTTTCCGGGAACCCATCACGGTCTTCCACATTTTAGAAAACATGGTGAACTGGACGGCACCGGTGCGAATTGTCGCGTAGATTCCAAAACCGAGCAGTACCACAATCAGCACATAGCCAATGCTCATGCCATAGACGGTACCGAGGGCATTGGCCACAAGTTGATTAAATTTTTCGAAAGGTGAAAGTTCCTCGGGCTTCACCGGGACTATTGCTGGAAACGGCAGCATTTTTTCTCCTAACTGGATACTGGTGGATACTTGCGAATCGGGTGATGCGAAGCAATTGAAATCCGGTTGTTGGCATTAATCATGATGGCGCACCATTCGAGAGCAGCCACCTGAGCTTCGGTAAAGAATGTCTGCGCGCGCTCCCCCACGCTGGAGTTGCGCACTCCTTCGGGGAGCCTGGTGATGTGCTCAGTCAACTCCAGTGCGGCCTTTTCTTGAGGAGTGAACAATTCCGTGTCTTCCCTCCAACTGGGCAACACATCAATCTGCAATTGGGACACACCGGCTTGTAGCGCCCGCGGCACATGTACAGAAAGGCAAGTCCCACACCTGTTCATTTGACTGGCACGTAGGCAAACGAGTTCAATCAGACTAGCCGGTAGACCGACCTGCTCGTAAACGGGCTTAAGCCTGCGAGTCACTTCCTCCATGGCAGCAGCGACTTCGGGAAAGGCTTTATCCAAGTACGGTACTCTCCTAGCGGCTGTTTCTGTCATTGCGTCTGTTCCTTTCCGTAAACCCACCCAGACCGGGTCTTTTAGGCTTCACTTCGGGAAGAATCGTTGATTTCTGAGGCTGGTGTCGACTCGGACTCGCCGGATTTCTTCATCACCCAGCGGTAGCTGACGGCCAACAAACCCACAAAAACAATCACTCCCACGACTTTGGCAACGGGGGCAAAAGAATCCGGGACGATTCCTAGGGCATCAGCGTTACTGGTAGCTCCGATGATGCCAGCGTTGAGAATCCCAAACAGTGAATCACCCACAATCATGCCGGTAGCCAGCAGCACCCCGAGACGCTTGGACTGTTCCGCTTTTTCTTGGCGCAACGCCCAACGGTTGTAAATCCAACCCACCAGGGCGCCCAGCGAGATGACCAGTGTGGTCGTAATGTTAAGGTACATGCCCATGCCCACAGCGAGCGGAGCCAGGTTGAAACGGCTGACGCGACCCATGATTTCATCAACTATGACGATAACGACACCAATCAAAGCCCCCAGACCGAACAACTGCCAGTTCATGTCCCCGCCAAAGATCCCCTTGGCGATGGTGGACAGCAGGGTCGCTTGCGGAGCTTGCAGAGCGGTAGTCTCGTCCACGCCCTCCATCCCGGAGAAGCCAAAGCTGGTCATCAACAGCTGTAGGACCGGAGGAATCACGAGGGAGCCGAATATAACCCCGATGATGAGCGCTACCTGCTGTTTCCACGGGGTTGCTCCGACCAGCTGGCCGGTTTTCAGGTCTTGCAGGTTGTCATTCGAGATGGTGGCGATACCAAAGACGATAGCGGTCGTAAACAGCGCGTAGGCTGTCAGTTCGGTGGGGTGAGTCTGGCTGGTGTTGCCAGTCACCAACAGAATCAACAGCGAAGCCGCAATAATCACGATGATGCCCACGCCAGAGATAGGAGAGTTCGAGGCCCCAATCAGACCCGCCATGTAACCACAGATACTGGCAATCAGTAAGCCCAGAACCAGCACAAACAGAATGCTGAGGATGATGAGCGCCACCAGATGGTGCGAGATGGGCGAATCTCGAAGGAAGTTCCACAGCAGCAAACCAATGGGAATCATGGACAGCAAAGTAATGGCAGCCACGTATTTGAAAGGAATGTCCTGTTCCGTCAAGGGAACTTGGTTTCCGGTTTCACGCAGTTTAGAGGATTTCAAGGAATCAGCGATACCGCGCAAGATGGGGCCAATAATCTTTAGCAGGGTCCATACTGCAGCCACCGCCATAGCTCCAGCACCAATCATCCGCACATCGTGGGCGAAAACCGTGCTGACCACATCACCGAGATCCTGACCGGCGACCTGGCCCTGGGTCAGAATCGGCAGCAGAATGCCATAGGAAAGTAGCAAACCGACCAGCATCGCGATGCCAACCGCAGGACCGACCAGGTGTCCCACCCCCATCAAGGCCAGAGACAACGAACCGCCAATCATGGTGCCTCCGGCGCCAATCCTAAAGTTCACGCTCAAGGACCCCGCGGCGGCTTTTAACGCCGTGAGCAGCGCCATTCCCGCGGACGCCAAGCCGCCCCAGATAATCACCAGCAAGCCGCGATGATTTTCCTCGGCGGAACCGTTTTCATCCCCCACTTTCAACACTTCCGCAGCCGCTACCCCCTCCGGATAGGGCAGGTCGGAGCCGGTCACCAAAGCACGACGCAGCGGAATCGAATACATCACACCGAGAATGCCACCGACCATGCACACGGCTGTGGTCTCCCAGTAGGGGAAGCCGGACCAGTACCCCACCATGACCAGGCCGGGAACCACAAAAATGATGGCCGAAAGCGTCCCGGCCGCTGAAGCGATGGTCTGGACGATATTGTTTTCCACGACCGTGTGATCATGGAAGTAACGCAGGATAGCCATGGAAATCACGGCAGCCGGGATGGAAGTCGCAAAGGTTAGGCCGACTTTCAACCCGAGGTAAGCGTTAGCGGCGGTGAAAATCAGGGTGATTAATCCGCCGACAACAATGGCTCGGAAAGTTAACTCGCGGTAAGGATGAGCGGACTTGGCTCCGGCATTTTTTGTCGCAGCGGCCGCAGGCTGGTTGGACAAGGATTTCTCGCCTTCTCTATACAAATAGTTTCAATTTTTGCCGCCCCCGGTAGGGCAAACAGCTTTTTACACGGGGTCTAAACTATCACTATCCTGACCTGACACACCAATACCCCAGCTTGACCGGGCAAAAGAAAACCCATATTTTCGCGCCACACCGCCGCAGCTCCCTTGTGAGCCCGAACCTCAAAACCTGGTGAGCCCACACCACATCCGAAGATACCCGAGAGGCACGAGAGCAATGACGCGTCGTTCAGTCCTGGGTGATGCCGTAATGCCGCGCAATCGCGGTCAGAATCGGATAATCAGCGGGTAGCCAAGGCAAACTCTCGGAATGTTTGAGGTCGACCCATCGCAGGGCCAGATGCGCCGCTCCGACCTGTGCCGCGCTGTGCGGCGCAAGGGCGCACAGATACACGTACATCTGAAATCCTCCGTGAGCAGGCCAGGTTTCCTCCAATCGCTGCCCAACGATAATTTCCGCTGATAGTTCCTCGCGCAACTCCCGGCGCAGCGCCTGTTCAGGAGTTTCTCCGGGTTCAGTTTTGCCGCCGGGAAACTCATAGAAACCCCGCCATTGTTCGGGATAAGAACGCTGCGCCCCCAGCACCTGCGTTGGTTGGCTGAGGTCATCCACAATCGCCGCTGCGACCACTATCGGCTGAAACACGCTTTCGAGTCTAATAGCTCTGTGGCCGGCAGAGAAACCCCGCCCAGGACAATCCCGGTGCACGGTGTCACACTAGGATTATGGATTTTGGCTTTCAAAACGATTCCGGGACCGCCCTGACCGATATTCACCCCGTGCTCAAAACCTCTCTCACCGGGCCGTGGCCCCTTCCCCACGAGGTTCTTTACGTAGCGATGGGATGTTTTTGGGGAGTGGAACGCATTTTTTGGAGCCAGCCCGGGGTCATCAACACGGCGGTGGGCTATCTGGGAGGTCACTGGCCGCACCCCACTTATGAAGATGTCTGTACAGGTCAAACTGGGCACGCCGAAACTACCCGCATAGTCTACGACCCCACCCGCACGAGCGCGGGAGACCTGCTGAAAGTGTTTTGGGAAAACCACGACCCCACTCAGGGCGAGCGGCAAGGTAACGATCGGGGCAGTCAGTACCGTTCGATGATTGTTTACACTACTGCGCAACAGCGCCAGCTGGCCGAGCAATCCCGGCAATCCTTCGGGAAAACCCTTGCCCAAGCCGGTCGAGGGCCGATTACAACCGAGATTCTCAGCCAGGCCGCAGCCGGCGAGTTTTGGCTCGCGGAGCCATATCATCAGGCGTACCTGTTTCACCACCCCCACGGCTATTGCAATCACGGATTCAAAGGCTTTGTTTGCGAGACTCCGCGGCTGACGAACTAGACGGCACTCGCGTTCCAGTCCCGGCACGCCGGATTTTAGGCAACAAAAAAGCGGACATCTTCGTCCGCTTGCGTCGTTGCTGTTTTTTTGGTTTCCGTCCCCCTTAACGGTCAGCCAAAATTTCATGCGCCATATTCACTCGATAGGCTTTCGCCATCACAGTGTCTGCGCACATCCGGGGCGCCTCGCCGGAAATAACCTTCCCGCTGGTGAAAGTTTTTGGGGCGGTCTTTAGCCAGTTCAATATGTTACTCATAACCGTTGCACCTCCTTTACTATCGTTGTGTACTCGTCTCGGTGAGCCTGAGCCCACCTCTCGAATCCGGTCATCACAGATGTCCGCTCGATGTCTTTATTATACCTCGATTTACATTTTATGTACACTAAAGTTTAGTTTGTCTACACAACATGAACGGTAAGCGGGGTGCCGCTGGCCTCTCCTGGGGCGGCACTGCACCCCATGACGGGCCGCGCTAGCGCTGGAACGCTTGTAACTGCTGGCGGGCCGCGGCAATCTGTTCAACTACGCGCTCCGGAGCGGTGCCACCCACCCCGCGGCGAGCCCGAACCGAACCGGCAGCGGTCAGGACGTCTCGAACCTCAGGGGTCAGCAACGGGTCGACCCCCGCGAAATCAGCATCGCTGAGGTCCTCCAACCCAACGCCTCGTCCTTCTGCCAACGCAACACAGGCTCCTGACACCTCGTGCGCATTACGGAAAGGCATACCGCGTTTCACCAGCCATTCAGCCACGTCGGTAGCCAAGGAGAAACCGGCAATAGACAGCGTTTCCAGGCGCTCATAGTGCAGGGTCATGGTGTCCACCATTCCGGTCACCGCCGGCAGCAGGACTTCCAGGGTGTCGATAGCGTCAAACACCGGCTCTTTGTCCTCCTGCAGGTCCCGGTCGTAAGCCAGCGGCAAACCTTTCATCGTGGCCAGCAATCCCGTCAAGTCGCCTAGTAGACGTCCCGCTTTGCCGCGAGCCAGTTCAGCCACATCCGGGTTCTTCTTTTGCGGCATGATGCTGGACCCGGTCGAATAGGAATCATCCAAAGTGACGTAGCCGAACTCGGCGGTGTTCCAGATAATGATTTCTTCCGCCAATCGTGACATATCCACCGCCACCTGGGTGAGGACATAGAGAAACTCCACCACCCCGTCTCGTGAAGCCGTGGCGTCAATAGAGTTCGGACACACCTGGGAAAAACCCAGCTCACGGGCGACCAGTTCCGGGTCGAGCCCCAACGTATTGCCTGCCAAGGCTCCGCCCCCATACGGGGAGGCGTCATTGCGCTTTTCCCAGTCCCGCAAACGCTCCAAGTTACGCAGCTGGGGCCAAAAGTGAGCCATCAGCTGGTGCGCCACCAAAACGGGCTGGGCATGCTGCATATGCGTGCGACCGGGCATGATATGGGTTCCGGCACGGTCGGCCTGGGACAAAATTGCCTGGCAAAGTGCCGTTATCAGCCCTTGCAGGTGGGCGGCGGCGTCGCGCAGGTACATCCGCACCAGGGTGGCAATCTGGTCGTTGCGGGAGCGTCCCGCCCGCAGTTTTCCGCCCAGTTCCGGCCCGGCGTAGTTCTCTTGCAGCAATCCGCGTTCCAGGGCGGTATGAACGTCCTCGTCATCGGGGGAAAAAGCGAAAGTTCCGTCAGCCACGTCCGCCCGCAGACGGCGCAGGGCGGCGCTCAAGTCGGCGTATTCCGACTCGGTCAACAGACCTGCCGCCCGCAGCGCCTGTGCATGAGCCAAAGAGCCCTGTAAGTCGTAATCTGCTAGACGCCAATCAAACTGGGTGGACACCGACAGCGCCGCCAACGCTTGGGCAGGTCCGCCCTGGAATCTTCCGCCCCACAGGGCCAACTTTTCACTCATGTGTACTCCTTTTCTCTCAACGCCACAGTACCACCGGCAGCCAAACCGATTGGCTCGGCTGCCGGGGAACTGTGGCGAGGCTGCGGCCCGGAAAACTGGGACGCTGTGCTGACCTTTAGAGATGAGAGGCCTGCAGCGTGATGCCCTTGCCGTACCTTTCATCACGCGCCGCAGCCAGCTTGGACTGCAATCCGTACAGTTCAATGAAACCGCGCGCCGCGTCCTGGTTAAATGAATCCCCGGAATCGTAGGTAGCCAGTTTGAAATCGTAGAGGGAAGCCTCGGAACGGCGCCCATTGACCACCGCCCGCCCGGCATGCATGACCATCCGAATTTCGCCGGACACGTATTCTTGAGTGTGCGCCACAAACGCGTCCAAGGATTTCTTGAGAGGCGAATTCCATTGGGCCTCGTAAACCAAATCAGACCACGCCGGCTCCACCATCTGACGCTTGTAGCGCAGCTGCATCCGCTCCAGGGTCACGGCTTCCAAGGCTTGATGGGCAGTAATCAGGGCCATCGCGCCGGGAGCTTCATAGATTTCGTGCGATTTAATCCCAATCAGACGATCCTCCACCACATCAATACGCCCAATACCCTGGGCGCCGGCACGCCGGTTCATCTCTTGGATGACCTGCAGCGGAGTCATTTTTACCCCATCAATCGCGACGGGAATGCCCTTTTCAAAAGTAATGATTACTTCATCAGGGATTCCCGCGAATGCCGGATCATCGGTGTAGTTGTACACATCTTTGGTGGGGGCGTTCCACAGGTCCTCTAAGAAGCCGGTTTCGATGGCCCTGCCCCACAAGTTTTGGTCAATCGAGAAGGGGTTGTGTTTCGTCGCTTCGATGGGCAGGTGATGTTCCTCCGCGTAGGCAATCGACACATCGCGCTGCAGGGACAAATCACGAATCGGCGACACGCATTTCAAGTCCGGCGCCAGCGAGGTAAATGACACCTCGAAACGAACCTGATCATTGCCCTTTCCGGTGCAGCCGTAAGCCATGGTAGTGGCACCGAACTGTTTGGCGGCCATCACCAGGTGTTTGGCGATGAGCGGGCGGGACAGCGCCGAGACCAGGGGATATTGGCCTTGGTACAGGCCGTTGGTTTGTAGAGAGGGCATACAGTATTCGGTGGCGAACTCGTCTTTGGCGTCAGCGATGTAGGCTTCCACCGCCCCGCAATCAAGAGCGCGCTGGCGGATCACATCCATATCCTCGCCGCCTTGGCCCACATCCACCGACACCGCAATCGTGTCCACACCGAGCTTGTCTTTCATCCAGCCGATAGCCACCGAAGTGTCCAAACCGCCGGAATAAGCCAGTACTACCCGTTCAGTCATTGTTTTCTCTCTTTCTCATTTTCAAAAAATAGGTCTAAAAATTGTGTTCTTGAGGTTTTAAATCTGGGGGAAAAATATGTAGGTCTAGCGCTTGGCCAGGCCTCGCAGCTTATCGCGCAGTTCTTTGGCGGATTCCACGCTGTCGCAGATGACCAAAATGGTATTGTCGCCTGCCAGGCAGCCCAACACGTGTTCCAGGTTTTCCTTGTCAATGACCGACGCCAGGGTGCCGGCTGTGGCTGGCGGAGTGCGCAACACCACCTGATTCATGGCCTGAGTTGCCTGAATCAAAAGCGGAGCGCACCAGCGTTCCAACGTTCCCGGCAGCTGCAACGGCATATCTGCGGCAGTGCGCACGCCGCCCAAAACGTAGCGTAAATCTCCCTTTTCATCACGCACTTTAGTAGCCGCAAGTTCCTCCAGGTCGCGCGATAGCGTCGCTTGTGTGACCGAGAACCCGGCGTTTTCCAGCAGAATTTGCAAAGCCCCTTGAGAGCGCACCACGTTATCCGCCAACAGCCGCGAAATAGCACTGTGGCGAGCAATTTTGGATTGCACTACCAGGTTTTCAGACACGAGGAACTCCGAGTCGTATTTCTTCGTCTGCCTGACGCTGCACCCGGTCCAAGATTTCCGGTAGCGCTTGGGTAAACATGCGGGTCTGAGACGGGTTGATGATAAGCGGCGGCGCCAGACGAATGGTGAACGTATCCGGGGCGTTGACGATGAATCCGGCTTTGAACAGTTCATCTGCCAGCGGTTTGGCCAGAGGATTGCGCAACCCGATTCCCAGTAGCAAGCCCCGTCCCCGAACTTCGCTGATGAGGGGGTGTTCCAGTGCGAGGATTTCGCGTTTCCAAATTTCCCCTACGTTTTGTACGTTAGACAGCAAGCCTTCTTCTTCAACCGTGTTAATCATCGCCAGCACGGAGGCTCCCGCCAGCGGATTTCCCGCAAAAGTTGAACCGTGCATCCCCGGCTTTAACACGCTTGCCGCCTCAGCGTTAAGAGCCACGCAAGCCCCGACCGGGAACCCGGCGCCCAGCCCTTTTGCCAACGTCACCACGTCCGGAACGATTCCCGCCGTATGGTGAGCCATCCAGGTTCCTGTCCGCCCCATGCCGGTTTGCACTTCATCCAAAACCAGCAGGGCGCCGGCACGAGCCGTCACTTCGCGAGCGACCTTGAGGAAATCGTCAGAAATCGGACGCACCCCAGCTTCGCCTTGAATCGGCTCGATGAACAGAGCCGCGATAGATTCTCCCCGCTCCCCGTCAAAGGCACGTTCCAGAGCGGCGATGTTGTAAGGCAGAAAATCAACTTCGGCGGGCATCGGCAGGAAAGGATCGCGGAAAATCGATTTGTAGGTCAGTGACAGTGCCCCCATGGTACGGCCGTGGAAAGAGTTTTCCAACGCGAGGAACCTGGTGCGAGCAGCCCCTCCGCGCGCCCGCGCCAACTTAAACGCCGCCTCCAACGCTTCGGTACCAGAATTCGTAAAGAACACGCGGGAACCCTGCGGAGCTCCTCCGGGCTCAACTATGGACAAAATCCGCTCTGCGGCCTCAATCTGAGGTTGGGTCGCGAAATAGTTGCTGACGTGACCTAACGTTTCGACCTGCTCGTGCAAAGCGGTAACGATATTCGGGTGTCCGTGTCCCAGAGCGTTGACCGCAATGCCGCCCAACAAGTCGAGGTATTGATGTCCGTCCTCGTCCCAAACGAAGCAGCCCGCCCCGCGGGTCAACACGGTTTTCGGGGTTCCGAAAGTATTCATAATCGAGTTTTCGTAGCGCGAAATCCACTCTTTGACGTCCATTTTTGCTTCTTTCACTAGGCTGGTTCGGAGGTATGGGACAAGGCTCATCGGAACTGTATCGTGGGCAGAGGCTCACCGTTATGAGGGCGCGACGGACGGAAATTATCGGGAATGACTTCGGTACCGGTTCCTTGGTCAGTCACGATTTCGAGGAGCATGGAGTGAGCTAGGCGACCGTCAATGATAGTCGCTCGAGACACGCCGCCCTGCACGGCATCGAGACAGGCCTGCATTTTGGGTACCATTCCAGATTTAATGGTTGGCAGCATGCGTGCCAATTCGCTGGCAGTCAAGAACCTAATGAGGGAGGCCGGGTTGTCAATGTCCCGATAAAGTCCCTCGACATCAGTGAGGATAATGAGCTTGCGTGCCTTTAAGCCGATAGCCAGGGCCGCCGCAACCGCATCGGCGTTGACGTTCAGCACGACGTTAGGGTCATCAACTGAAGGCGCGATGGAGGAGATGACCGGAATGTTGCCCCGTTCCAGCATATCCACGACCGCACGGGGGTGAACATTGACGATGTCCCCGACCAGTCCCAGGTCGCTGCCCGGTTCGCATTGGCGTTTCCGCGCCCCAAACAGGCCGGCGTCCTCGCCGGTGAGACCGATTGCCAGAGATTCCTCCACATTGAGCAGGCCCACGAGTTCACGTTGGACCTTGCCGGTGAGGACCATGCGCACGACCTCCATAACTTCCGGGGTCGTCACCCGGTAGCCGTTGATGAAAGGCGCCTCTAAGCCCAGACGATCCAGCATTTCCGTAATCTGCGGCCCCCCGCCGTGTACCACGACCGTCCGCAAACCGACCTGGTGCAGGAACTGAATGTCAGCGGCGAAAGCACGACGCAAATCCTCGTTGACCATCGCGTTGCCGCCGTATTTGATGACGACAGTAGCGCCGCGGTAGCTGCGCAGCCACGGCATGGCCTCCAGCAACACTTCGGTCTTTTGTATCGGCGTAATCATTCGTGTTCCTTCCAATGTTCAGTCCTGGACCGTGTCGTTAGGCTGGGAATTGTTCCCGCCAGGGTTGATTACGTGGTGTAATCCCCGTTGATATGCACGTATTCGTGGGTCAAGTCACTGGTCCACAAGTGGGCCTCTTCCTGACCGGCGTGCAGCTCGACCAGGATGTGGCACTCTCGCGGGCTCATGTCAGCCAGGTAGGGGTCCTCACCGATCCCCCCGTTTTTACAAACTTTCACACCGTTGATGGAAACATCCACGCGAGCCGGGTCGAAAGGCAAGACCTCTTCGGGCACTGTACCCAGCTGGGACAGAATGCGCCCCCAGTTCGGGTCGTTGCCGTACACGGCAGTTTTCACCAGGTTGGAACGCGAAATCGTCCGGGCGGCCTCGAGAGCGCCCGCTTCGCTGGCCGCCCCGGTCACCCGAATCTCAATATCGTGGTGGGCTCCCTCGGCGTCTCCCAACAGCTGCAGGGCCAGGCTTTTACAGACCTGCATAAGGCCGGCGGCGAACTCGTCCGGGTCAGGCTTGACCCCGGAAGCGCCGGATGCCAGCAGCAGCACGGTGTCATTGGTGGACATACAGCCGTCCGAGTCGAGGCGGTTGAACGTTTTTTCAACTGTGTCGGACAGCATCGTCTGCAGAGTGGTACCGTCCCAAACCGCGTCGGTGGTGATGATTACAATCATGGTTGCCAAGGCGGGAGCCAACATTCCGGCACCTTTCGCCATACCGCCGATTTTCCACCCGGAAGGACTTTCGTGGGTGGCCGTTTTCGACTTCGTGTCGGTGGTGAGGATAGCTTCGGCCGCCTCGTCGCCCCCGTCCGCACGCAGTTTGGCAGCGACTACATCAATTCCGGCGGTCATCTTTGGCATATCTAAAGCTCGTCCGATAATTCCGGTGGAGCACACCAAACATTCATTTTCAGCCACGCCCAGGACCTGACCCAGATGCGCTGCCATCGCGGCGGCGTCCCGATCCCCCTGTTCACCGGTACAAGCGTTGGCAACCGCCGAGTTGATGACTACCGCTTGAGCCTGGCCACCCGCAACGACTTTCCGGTCCCAACCCACCGGAGCGGCAAACACACGATTGGAAGTAAACACTCCCGCCACGGTAGAATCTGGACCCAGATTCCTCACGATGGCCATATCCGGGTGTAGTTTGCCACGCAGGCCCACATGGGCACCGGCGGCTTTGAAACCACGGGGATAAGTAACGCTCACTGCCTACCTCCTGTTTTTCACACTTACAGGTAATAAATATACGCCAATATGAATAGTTTTACAAAACTGGGGTGAAATCCGTAAAAACATGTTGGCTCGAATCCATGAGGATCCGAGCCAAACGTTCGTGGTTTACGCAGGGTTAGGAAACCCAGGCGCCATTTTGATCGAACAGGAAGTTGTCACCCTGATATGAACCCAGTTTGACCAAACTAATGATGAAGTCAACCAGAGTCCAAATTCCAACACAACCGAGGGTGAGAATCATCAGGATACCAAGACCGACTTGACCACGCAGGAAACGGTGTACACCAAGGTTGCCGAAAAAGAAACACATCAACACGTAGAGAATCTTGCTGACTTCACGATATTGCCCCGGAGAACCGGCATTGACGCCGTAGGGCGTCTGCTGGTACTGCGGTTGTTGCGGCTGTTGCGGTTGAGGCTGCACGCCGTATTGAGGATTGGACATAAGTAACACACCTTTGCTCTTAAAATTAGTTCGGTAGCGACACAGGCTAAACGGACGCTCGATAAAATCGTAGCAGGCACAGCGCAATCGATTGGGTATTTTGCGTGGTTTAGAACTCCCCAGCGGAAATCCGAAGCGCCTAATCTGGTCTAGGGTGCCGTCGAAACGGTAGGAACCCCGGTCAGCTCCGGGAAGCCCAATGCCAAGTTCATGCCCTGAATGGCTCCCGCCGCGGTGCCCTTGCCCAAGTTATCGATAGCGCATTGCGCCACAACTTTACCAGCACGTTCATCCACCGCCACTTGGATGGCCGCTTTGGCGCAGCCGCTCACCAGCGACACGGTGGGCCAACCACCCTCGGGAAGGAATTCCAATAGGGGTTCGTTGTCGCAAACTTCGTGATAGACGCGGCGCAGTTCACTCGCGCCACCAGTCCCAACCAAGGGCGCGGTAACGGTAGCGAGAATGCCGCGATTCATGGGGACCAATACGGGAGTGAAGCTGAGCTTGACTTCGCTGGCGCCGGCGACTCGGAAGTTCTGAGCGATTTCGGGGATATGCCGGTGTACGCCAGCCATAGCATAGCCTTGGGCGTTGCCGAATGCCGCCACGGCCATCAAGTGAGATTTCATGGCTTTTCCAGCCCCGGAATAGCCCACCGCGAGGTTCGCCACGATGTCAGACGTATCCACCAGTCCTGCCCACACCGCCGGCAGCAGCGCCAGAGTCACCGCGGTCACATTGCACCCCGGTACCGCAATCTCCGCAGCCTGACGCAATGCGGCACGCTGTGCCTGGGCCGCACTTTCATTGGCGTGCAACAACTCCGGCAGCGAATACGCCCAAGGTTCTTCGGGTTCCGAATGGTAGTAGTCCCGCCACGCGGCCGGGTCGGTCAAACGGTGATCCGCCCCGCAGTCAATGAGTAGGGACTTCACCCCGGCATCGCGCAAAGCGCGCGTCACCTGGCCCGAAGCCCCGTGGGGTAACCCTAAGAAAATGACATCGTGTCCCGCCAGATTCTCTACATCTGTGGGCTGCAGCACTCGTTGTGCCAATGGGAACAGATGTGGGTGATGCTTTCCTAACGGCTCGCCTGCCGAGGATGCCGCCGTCAAGGCACCGATTTCCACCTGGGGGTGATTCAACAGTAGTCGCAGCAACTCACCGCCGGCGAAACCGGAAGCTCCTGCCACCGCGACTTTGACTTTTTTACCTGAAACCTCTGTCATACCACCAACTATACATGTTTATTCATAGAGTTGCATATTTATGCTAAAAGGTCTGGGTATTGGCGTGAGATGACCGAAAAACCGCCCCAACGGGCTAGCGCCCGGCGAGTTGCGCACCTAAAGATTCCAGCCGATAGTGCCGCCACACTTCCCCACGTTGCCGAAAAGCGTCCGCCTCGTAGCGAGACCAGATTCCGTTTCCTTCGTGGTGTAAAACATAGGGCAAGCCCTGGGCGTTGCGTCTATCTGAGATAACCGCCACGTGTTCTTTCCACACCACGATGTCTCCGGGCTGCCAAGACGCCACGTCCGTTGTGTCGGTGGTCAGGCTCTGGGCGTGACGGTCGAAATAGACGATGAGATTGCGCACGCGGCGGTAATCAATATCTGGATTGGGAGTCTCGCCCTCCGGAGCCGTGGCAGCGTAATCCTGCGGGTCAGCCCGCCGATCCGCGTCAACCAGGTCGCGCAAGTCCATTCCCGCCGCTTTGGCGGCGTACCACACCACATCGGTGCACACCCCGGTGCCGTCATTTGGCACCCCACCGGGATACACTTTGGAACCATCATATTTCGGCGCGGTATCGAGGTAGGCTACGGCACCCGCCAGCATCTGTTCCCCAACCGGCCCCGGATGATTCAGATTCTGGCCGGTCCAAGCGCTGTCCAGGCGCCACGAACCTTTCGCGTTCCCGTTCCACAATAGGAACGCGGCACCGCCCGCCAGCACCAGGACCAGAACCAGAATCGCTCCGATGAGGAAGCGCTTTCGACCTCGTGAACTCTGGTTTGCCACGCTTACTCCTTAGTTGCCCCACCCCCCGCACCGGCAGGGGCTGATTGACCCGAGGCGCCTAGCGCAGGGTCGCCTGGCAGGTTTTCTCGACCTTCTTGATGATGCGGTTGCGGGTTTCCTTGATTTCCTGCGGGCTCAGCGTATGGTCAGCGGCACGCAACCGCAGCGCAAATGCCAGGGATTTCCGCCCCTCGCCCAGTTGCTCCGCATTCTCAAACACGTCGAACAGGCGCAGTTCCTCAACCAGCCCTTCTCCGGCCTTCGCGATGGCGTTATAGACCTTCAGCGCGGGAACGTCTTGCTTCACAACAAACGCCAAGTCTTCTTTGGCGGCCGGGAAAGTCGAGACGGGACGTAGCTGGAACGCGTCCTTGGGGCGGGCCTTTTCAATCGCGTCCAAATCCAGTTCAAATGCACAAGTCCGGGGCGGCAGGCCGAAGTTTTGGCACACCTTGGGGTGCAGTTCGCCGGCGTAGCCCAGCACCTTTCCCCCGGTGAGCGCCCCTACGCGAATTTGCGCGACCCGTCCGGGGTGGAAAGGCGCGACGACCGTGGCTTGTCCCCCGGCGCCCAGGGCTTCGGGACGCACCGCCAAACCTTGTGAAACCGCTACGCGAATCGCCAACTCTATGGCGTCCGCCCAATCCCAAGCGCGCGCCGCGTCGTGAGGGCTGGCTTCTATAGCGTTTCCCGCCAGCACCGCCGCCACGTGCCAGGGTTGCTTCGGTACTCCTGCTCGCAGCGCCTGCATGACCTCGTCGCTGGGCTTTTCCTCCACTCCGGGAATCGGCGCCGGAACGACTCCCTGCGCACTGACGACCTGGTCCAACTCAAAAATCGCCACCCGCGGATTGCCGCGAGACACATTGCGCGAAGCCGTGTTCAGCAGGGTATCCAGCAGGGAACTGCGCAGTGCGGGGGCATCATCAGCCAGCGGGTTGGCCAGCTTGACGGTGTCGCGGCGCGGGTCATCGACCGGCAGCCCCATCAAATCGTGTTCACTGCCCAAGAAGGGGTAAGTCATGACTTCGGTCAAGCCGGCTTCGGCCAACGTGTCGCTGACCTCACGACGGGTTCGCAGCGGTGCCGGGTTGCCAATTTTGGCGGGGCCGACCGGCACCACGGAAGGAATCTTGTCGTAGCCGTCCAGTCGGGCAATTTCTTCAATGAGATGGGCGGGACCACCGACCAAATCGGGACGCCACGAGGGGGGCACGACCGCGAACGTGTCATCGCTGGACTTAGTAACGTCACAGCCAATGGCACGCAAGAGTTCCTCCACCCGCTCGGGCACGTAGTCCACCCCGACGAGTTGAGTTGCGGCCGCAAAAGGCAAGGTCACGGTCGGTTGGGGCTTTACGTCGTTGACGTCGGTAACCCCCGCGTCAATGGTGCCACCGCCGTATTCCACCAGTAACTCGGCCGCATACTGGGCCGCCACCGGCGGAAGTTCGGGGTCGGAACCGCGCTCGAAACGCTTTGAAGCCTCGGACGGCAGCTTGTGACGGCGCGCCGAACGAGCCACGGACACCGCGTCGAAATGCGCCGCTTCCAACAGAACGTTCGTGGAGGTTTCGGTCATCTCCGTTTCCGCGCCACCCATCACTCCAGCGATGCCAAGCACACGCGCGCCGTGACCGCCCTGGCAGTCAGTAATCAACAGATCCTCCGCGTCCAAGGTGCGTTCTACGTCGTCCAAGGTAGTGTGCTGTTCGCCTTGACGGGCTCGGCGCACCACGATGGGGCCGGTCACTTTGTCCAGGTCATAAGCGTGCATGGGCTGGCCCAGGTCCAACATGACGTAGTTCGTCACATCAACCGGCAAGGAGATGGAACGCATCCCCGCCGATTCCAGCCGCGCCACCATCCACTGCGGAGTGGGCGCGCTCGGATTCAGTCCGCGTACTATCCGCGCCACAAACCGGTCGCACCCCACATGACCGCGAATCGGGGCGGCGTCTTCGATTTCGACCGGGAAGCCGGAATCATTGGCTGCGGGCAAGCCGTTTTTCAGGTTTTCAGACAAGCCCCAGTCGGTAAACTTTGCGCCCGTGGAGTGGCTGTATTCACGACCTACCCCGCGCATCGAGAAACAGTAGCCGCGGTCGGGGGTGATGTTGATTTCCAGCAGTTCCTGGTTCAGTCCCAAGATGGGCAGCATATCGGTTCCGGGAGCGGGAATTTCCACGCCTCGCTCGCCCAGGTATTCTTCCAAAACGATGATGCCATCGAATTCCTCGCCTAATCCCAGTTCACGAGCTGAACAAATCATGCCGTCCGAAATATGTCCGTAAGTTTTCCGGGTGGCGATGGCGAAATCGCCGGGCAGTACGGCTCCCGGCAGGGAAACCACCACGTGGTCGCCCTCTTTGAAGTTGTGCGCCCCGCAAATGATGGAGCGGCTGGGAATGTCGGAGGGTTCCTTGCCGGTGCCGGGCGCATCATTAAATTCCTCACCCACGTCTACCCGGCAGTAGTTGACGGTTTTACCGTTGGAGGCCGTTTCGGGAACCATCGAGGCCACCCGGCCGCACACCAGCGGACCCGTCACTCCCGACGTGTGGATTGCCTCCTCTTCCAAACCGACCTTTACCAGGTCTTTTGCGAGTTGGGACGCGTTGGTGTCCGCGGGAACTTCCGTCCACCGCCGCAACCATTCAATCGAAACAAAAGCCATTTTTAGCGCCCCTTTCCATTCACGCCGAACTGATCTGAGAACCTCACGTCGCCTTCTACGATGTCGTGCATATCCTCTATGCCGTGACGCAGCATCAGCGTGCGCTCAATGCCCATCCCGAAAGCAAATCCCTGATAAACCTTTGTGTCAATCCCGCAGGCACGCAGCACATTCGGATTCACCATGCCGCAACCGCCCCACTCAATCCAGCCGGGGCCTCCTTTCTTTTGCGGGAACCACAGGTCCACCTCCGCGGAAGGCTCAGTGAAGGGAAAGAACGATGGTCTGAAGCGGGTTTTCGCCTCCGGGCCGAACATGGCGCGGGCAAAGTGATCCAGAGTCCCTTTCAAATCCGCCATCGTTAGACCCTGATCCACCGCCAAACCCTCCACCTGGTTAAACACCGGAGAGTGGGTGGGGTCCAGTTCATCAGCGCGAAAGACTTTGCCGGGAATAGCCACGTAAATCGGCAACTCGCGGGTTGTCAACAGACGCGCCTGTACCGGGGAGGTGTGTGTGCGCAGCACCAGGTTGGCCGGGTTTTCCGCGCTGCCACCCACGGAAGTGGAATCGACATAGAGAGTGTCTTGCATCTGACGTGCCGGGTGATCGGCATCGAAGTTCAACGCATCAAAGTTGAACCACTCGTGTTCCACCTGGGGGCCGGCCGCGATGTCCCACCCCAGAGACACGAAAAAGTCCGCGACTTCCTCTTCCAGCACCATCAGCGGGTGGCGCGATCCCAGCGGGTGACGCGAGGACAACACGCTCACGTCCACGGTTTCCGCCTCCAAAGCTGCCTCTTGCGCAGCCTCCTGCAGTTCAATCTGTTTGGCGTCCAGAGCCGCCCGGACCCGCCCTTGGGCAGCCCCCAAGTTCTGACCCGCGGTGGCTTTATCCTGAGGATCGAGTTTCCCGATAAGTTTCTTTGCCAGGGTCAAGGGCGCTTTGTCGCCGTTGTAACGGGAACGCACCGCTTTCAGCGACTCCACATCGGTTGCCTCCGCGATGTCTTGTAAAGCCGCGGCGACTTCCCGTTCCAAACCCTCTGTATCCAGCGGACTCAACACGTTTTCGCTCATTTTTCCTCGATTTCCTTGACTCCTAGCCAGCTCAAAACCCCTTCAACTTTAGTCGAAATGCCAGCCCTCCCGGTAATCAAGGTTTTTCAATGCCGCCATTGATTCCTCGCCGCTCTGGGGGCGGACGAATAAATTGCGCGCCGGAAAGGAAAAAACCGGCGAAAAGGATACAGGAAGGGCGCCTGGTGAGATAAATTATTTACTGTTTTTCCAGAATTTTTTTAGTCAAGGATACCAAAGTGAAAAAAGCCAAAACCGCAATGGAAACGCAACACTTACAGGCAGAGATTGAACGTCTCCGCGCTGAGCTCACCGAACTTCAGGCTGAGAAAGAATCTCAAGAAACCACTCTCAGTGAACTGAGCCAAAAACAGGCCTTCACCCAGAGTACTCATGACCCTCTGGCGCGATGCTTCGGATCGGCGGAAAACGTCCGCGATTCCCTGGGCAAGATTGTGTCCGAATTGGACGCGGATTCCGCCGATACCGCGGAAACCCGTCGAATCGTAGCGGAATCAACCCGCGATTTGCACGACATGGCCAACGGTGCCGGGGACATTTTGAAAAAGCTGCAGGATATGGGCGGGAACATGGAGGCCTTGTCCAAGGCTTCCGAGTCGATTCATAACTTTGTGCAGCAAATCGAAGGTATCGCTTCGCAAACAAATTTGCTGGCTCTGAACGCCACCATTGAAGCGGCACGCGCAGGTGAGGCTGGCCGTGGTTTCGCCGTGGTGGCAGGGGAAGTGCGCACTCTGGCAGAACGGACCGCCAGTGCCACACAGGAAATTGGCGCCTTGGTTACTTCCATCACCGAGGGAACTGCCAGTGCACTGGAAAACATCACGGAGGCTATTGACGAATCCAAAGAATTCGAAGAAAAATCCAGTCAGACGGCGAATGCGGTGGGAGACAAAGTTTCCTCGATGGCCGACTCGATTGCGCATGTGACTACGGATTCTTTTGTTTCGGTGGTGAAACTCGACCACTTCATCTTTAAGTTGGGGATTTATCGTCAGATTACGGGGATTTCCGAGCCGAATCCGGAGGGGATTTCCTCCTCGCACACCTGCCGTCTGGGCAAGTGGTATTACGAGGGCCGCGGTCACCTCGATTACTCAGGACAGCCCTGTTTCCAGCAGTTGGAGGGCGTTCACGAAGCTACCCACGTTTCTGGTAAAGCCGCGGTCGAGGCCTTTTTGGCAGGCGACAGCGAACTGATGAAAAAGCATCTGGAGACTATGGAAGACAACTCCGCTCAGGTCGGCGCCCTGCTCGATCAGTTGATGGATAGCTAGACAGCCAGTTTGTTCGTAATCCCTCCCAGAATAAGCCTAAGTTCGAGGTCATGACCCTACCCCTTGCTCGTGAAAACAGAAAAGTCAGGTCTGTTCTGCGTACTTGGCTGCCCAATCAGCATGGGGCTTGGTTCATCGTCACCGTTCCGGCGTTATTCGGGGCTACGCTGGGCGGATGGGCGTGGCAGCATGCGCTGCTGCTCTCCGCTTGGATGATTGGTTTCTTCTTTGTATTTTCGGCGCTACGTCTCATTAAGAATCCTCGGAAGAAATCCTTACGGTACCCCGTTTTTATTTACGGAATTCTGGTTGGGGTGCTGGGAATAGGAGTTCTGGCGGTGCTGCCGCTACTCTGCTGGTGGATTCCGGCTTTCGCTATCCTCATTGGGATTTGGGCTGGTGAAGTGCGCCGCGGGCGGGAACGCGGTCTGGGGGCGCGTCTGACGATTATCCTCGCGGCGGGACTGATGACCTTAGTTGCCTATCACTGCGGCTTGATGGCCACGGCTTTACGGATGGGTCACGACGCGATGTACGGGGTTCACGAGGCGTCCGCTCTGGGCGGACACGCGTTATCCACTGTTTTACGGGGTTGGCCAGCTGCAATCGCGATAGCAGTGCAGCTCACAGCCTATTACGCAGCTTCAGTTCCCTACGTCAAGACGATTTTTCGGCAGCGTGGTAACCAGCGTTTCCTGGTCATTTCGATAGTTTCGCACGCCCTGGGTTTTGCCGCTGCGCTGTATTTTGCCTCCCTGTCTTGGGTATCTCCTCTGGTCGCAGTCGCATGGCTGGTGACATCGGCACGCTCAATTTGGTTCCCCTGGCAAGCGCGCCGCCGCGGCAAGCCCTGGCGACCACGAGTCATTGGGCTGACCGAAGTGGCAATTTCAGTATTGGTTTTTGCGGCAGCAGCGCTGTAATGGTTGCCGGCGCACAGCGCGGTGGTAAATCCTCGTGTTTTGGGTGGTAAATCCTCGCGTTTCGGGTGGTAAAACCTCGCACAACACCGAGTTTTCCGCGCCATTCTAACGAATTCTCGACCGTATCCGCTCTAGGGGACCGGGCTCCCCGGCAACAACCGTGATGGCTTGCGGAACGACCTGGAAAACCCAGTGCCGCGCCGCCGCTTCGGGGTCGCCGTCCATCTCCCACACCGCCGGCTTATGCAACAGAACTTCGAAGCGCTTGCCGCTGAAATACTCCAGCGTGCTGCGCCGCCGCCCCAGCCTCAAAACCACGTTCTTAACCACGCGCCACCAGCCTCCGACCCCCTGCGGAGCCCCAATCAGCAAATCTAGGGAACCGTCAAAGGGAGTGGCGTCGGGAAACAGCTGGATTCCACCGGTCAGCTCGGAGGTGTTGCCGACCATGAAAATAATCACGTTACGTTTCAGAACCTGCTTGCCGTCAATGCGGAACCGACACCGATGCACCGAGTTGTTGACCTGCTTGAAAAAGGACATGACGTAGGCCACGGGACCGACCACCTTTTTCAGTCCCTCATCCACGTGATGCATGACTTCCGCGTCTATCCCAATCCCTGCCATACCCGTAAAATACCAAGGTTTGCGGGAAGTCTCGTTATGCACCTTCACGATGTCCATCGAGACTTTTTGCCCCGTGAATGCCAGTTCCATGGCGGCTTTCATATCCAGAGGCACGTTGAGGTTTCGCGCCAACAGATTCGTGGTCCCCGCCGGCAATACCGCCACCGGAATCTCGCTGTGACGCATCTCGGTGCTGACCACGCGCACGGTGCCGTCCCCGCCCGCGGCGATGACCAGGTCGGGTTGCATCTCTCGAGCCTGTGCAGCCATCGCGAAACCGGGGTCATCAACGCTGGTAGTGAGGTATTCCACAGCGAAATCGTGCTTTTGAGCCGCCGCATTCAAACCGGCTGTAAACTCGTCCTCGTCCCCGACTTTCGCGGGGTTATAAATGGCTATCGCCTTTTTCAACTTCGGCTCCTCATCTGGTCTGAAATTTCTCGCCAGTTCAGGCATCATCGCGCGAGAACGAATTGTGCATATTGAGGCTGGCGTCAAACAGGACCTTATCCAGCAGGTCGTCCGTTTCCCGCTTCAACAGGTCAGCAATCTCGGCATTAGCGGCCTCCAGCAGTTCGTAAACGCGGGAGTCTTCCATGTTATTTGCCGCGTCCTCACCCAGCTCAACCACCGCCCGGTCGGTACGCGCCACAATCTGCAAAGCCGCCGCCACGACCTTTTGCTGGTAACGCTCCACGTGCGGAATCGTCTGATGATAGTGAGCGTCCACCAGGGCGGCAATAATCCGATTCGCCCAATAGTGATGTTCGGTGGTGACCCGCTGAGTCGTTGCCTCCAGGTACTCCGGGGTGTGCCGCACGTTGGCATAGAACGGCACCAGGGCGTTGAACGGCATTGCTCCGTAGGCTATCCAGTTCAGTCCGGTGGTAGTCGCGGGTTTTTCCGGGCGAATCTGGAGGGCAGCCACGAAATTGGTACGGTTGATTCCAATCGGGCGATACATACCGCGCTGGTCAGCGCCGCCTATCCGAGCCTGCTCTGCCCTCGCGTAAGGATTAAACGGGGTGCCTTGATAGTGGTAAGACTGGGTGTATTTCACGTCCTCCATAGTGATGAGGCGTTCTGGAATCAGGCACCAATCCAATTCGTCTGAATCCGGGCGGGAATCCCCGTGGAAACCAAACCGTGACACGTCCGTGGGATTGAGGAACCGCTGCAAGGCCCACACTCGTGGCGTGTTGTAGGTGTGATCCGAATCCGTTCGCGACCCGAAAGCCAGGCGAGGATTGAACCGCTGAGCCGGCTGGCCGTCAGTTTGCGCGGTATCCAGGTGGTTGTCGGCCACGAATTCCCGCAAATCCGGCGAGCACAGATAATCGCGTCCCTCCCCCAGGGCATCGTCAAAATCGAAGTCGTCCAAACTGAACTGGTTAGCGATGACGGCATAGCATTCCTCCGGCAGGCGCCGTGCCAGCCAGTGATGCCCCCCTACCGTCTCGAGCCACCAGACATCGTCGTTATCGGCGAAACCGATGCCGTTCATCTCGTAAGTGCCGTACTGTTGCAGCAACTCCCCCAAACGTAGCACGCCTTCACGAGCCGTCTTGATGTAGGGCAGCACCAACACCACCATGTCTTCTTCACCGATACCGCCGGGCTGCTCCGGCACGAAACCGTCCTGCCCCTCCTCACCTTGGGCTTCGCGCAGCTCAACCAGCGGGTCGGCGCCCAGCACACGCTCGTTCGAGGTCAGCGTCTCGGTAGCGGTCATCGAGACGCGAGCCGAGTTGATTCCCGCGCCCGCCCACAGGCCTTTGTGTGTGTCAACATCGGGGAAACGGGTGTAGCGCAAACCGGTTTCCGGCAGGGGGATTTCAACATGGGACAGGACCGAACGGTAGGTTTTTGGCAAATCCTCGGGTGCGATGACCTCAAATCGTTTCGCTTCAAAAGACCCGTGTCCCGAGTCGTCGGTCCGGGCCATAATCGTCGACCCGTCCGCCGAAGCCTTTTTCCCAACCAAAATCGTCGTGCAACCCATGTGTTTTCGCCTTTCTAATACTTGCTGGCGGCTGTACCCAGCCTGTCAATATCTTAAAACGTTTAGGCATCTGATGCTGAGGGAAATCCTACCTGAGGAACTATTGTTCCCGGCAAAGTCATAGGATGTATAGGAACAGACTCAAGGAGTGACTATGCACAAAGATAATCCAGACATTGGCCCCAAACCCGGAAAACCGTTTCGCGTCCAGCACGTCCAGCAATACTTTGCTGCCGGACACCCGCTAACGATGCTGACCGCCTACGATGCGATTACCGCGCGGATTATTGATTCGGCCGGGATTGACATGATTTTGGTCGGCGATTCTTACGGGACCACTATGTTGGGAATGCCCTCCACTGTCGGGGTGACCTTAGACGATATGGTTCGCGCCACCTCCGCGGTCGCGGCGGGGGCTTCACGAGCGTTAATCGTGGGAGATATGCCTTTCGGGTCTTACGAGTCCAGTCCCGCCCAAGCCGTGGATACTGCGGTCGCGCTGGTGCGCGCCGGAGCTGCCGCGGTGAAACTGGAGGGGGGACGTCGTATCCTGCCCCAGGTCAAAGCCATCGTGGATGCGGGTATCAACGTGATGGGACATCTCGGTTTCACCCCGCAATCTGAAAACCACTTGGGCGGCAAACGTATGCAGGGGCGCGCCGATGCTGCTCCGGCCTTGGTTGCGGACGCGCTGGCCTTGCAAGAGGCAGGGGTGTTCTCGATTGTTTTTGAGATGGTTCCCGCCGCGACCACTCGCGCCGCCATTGACCAGCTCAATGTTCCCATCATCGGTATCGGCGCTGGCCCGGACGCTGCCGGGCAGGTCCTGGTGTGGACTGACATGGCGGGAATGCAAGACTGGAAGCCCTCATTTGCTCAGGTGTTCGGTCAGGTGGGGGCGGAACTGAAGCACGCTGCCCAAAGCTACCGTGACGCCGTGGTGAACCGGACTTTCCCCGCCCCGGAAAACTACCATGAAAACTAGGCCGTCCCTCAGAGGCGACCTCCGAACTTTTGAATCGAAAGAATGACTACCGTGTTACACAAGAAAACTCGAACTGACGAACTGGCCCGCCGCGCGCCCTTGGGAAACCTGAAACCGGGACGCATTTCTGCCACCTTGCCGGTCCCCTCCCACATTGACCGCCCGGAATACATGTTTCACGACGGCCCGGAACGGGTTACGGCCTCCGATGTTAAGAGCGAGGAAACGATTGAAAAAATCCGCCAAGCTGGGCGTATCGCGGCCGATGCCATCGTGGAAACCGCCAAGTACATCGCTCCCGGGGTGACCACCGATACTTTGGACCGCGTGGCGCACGAGTTTATTTGCGATCACGGCGCCTACCCGTCCTGCCTGGGCTATATGGGATTTCGCAAATCTATCTGTACCTCGGTCAATGAATGCATCTGCCACGGAATCCCGGACGACCGGCCGCTGGAGGAGGGCGACATCATCAACCTGGACATCACCGCTTATAAGGACGGGGTTCACGGCGATACGTGTGCCATGTTCCCGGTCGGGACGATTGACCCCGAGTCCCAGCAGCTCATTGATTGCACCAAGGAAGCCATGATGCGCGCCATTAAGGTCTGCAAACCGGGACGTTCCATCAATGTTATCGGGCGGATTATCGAGTCCTATGCCAGCCGTTTTGAATACGGAGTGGTGCAGGATTTCACGGGCCACGGTGTCGGCGAGGCTTTCCACAGCGGGCTGGTTATTCCGCACTACGATTCCCCCCGCTACGACACGATTATGGAAGAAGGCATGGTTTTCACCATTGAACCGATGCTGACTATGGGTTCAATTGCTTGGGAACAGTGGCGGGACGGCTGGACCGTGGTGACCCGCGACCGGGGACGCACCGCCCAGTTCGAGCACACCCTCGTGGTGCGTGAGGACGGCGGAGAGATTCTCACCTGGCCCAGCAACCACCAGGATTGATAGTTTTTCTTTAGTTGGCAGGCTTAATCGGCTATTGCCGGTGTCTCGCTGAGACAGGGCTGAGATTTGGTGAAATCACGGGATTTGCCATAGAGTAATTTTCAAGTTTATCCCCACGCGAAAGGGACTTTTGTGGCAACTGGATTTGGGATTGATGTTGGCGGCTCCGGTATTAAAGGCGCTTATGTAGACTTGGAAACTGGCGATTTCATTGGCGATCGTCTGAGAATTAAAACTCCCGCACACTCGACCCCCCAGGCCGTGGCGGAAGTGTGCCGTAAAATCATTGAGGAAAAGGACGTTCCCGAAGACATGCCGTTGGGCCTGACGATTCCGGCTCCGGTTAAGAATGATTTGGTCCCGTTTATTGCTAATCTCGACCAGGGGTGGGCTGGTATTGACGTCCGTGTCCTGTTGCGCAAGTACACCGGTCACATGGTCAAGTGTGTTAATGATGCTGATGCTGCGGGTTACGCTGAAGTCCGTTACGGGGCGGCGCGCGACGTGCCCGGCCTGGTCATCGTCACCACCTTAGGTACCGGAATTGGCACCGCGCTCATTTATAACGGGATTCTGGTTCCTAACAGCGAGCTGGGACACATTGAGATTGACGGCAAAGACGCGGAGAGCCGCGCTTCCTCCGGCGTGAAGTCAGCCAAGAAACTGTCCTTTAAACAGTGGTCCAAGCGTCTGCAAAAATACTATTCGCAGCTGGAGATGCTGTTTAGCCCCGATTTGTTCGTGGTTGGCGGCGGCGTGTCCCGTCAGCACGAGAAGTTCCTGCCCCTGCTGGATTTGAAAACCCCGATTATCCCCGCACAGCTACGCAACCAGGCTGGCATCGCGGGGGCTGCCGCGCTGGCGGCTGGGGTGTGAACCGAGCTAACTGCTGTTTCGCTCCGGGGTGTTGCGGTGTCCCGGAGCGTTTTGCATTTGGCATTGCCGTCAAACCCGGAACTGCCATTGCCCGGCGGGGTCACCTCCACCGCTGGTGCCCCCAGCGTTGCGAACCAGCTGATTTGAGCGGAAAAGCCGGGCGTAAGCCGGATTCTGTAACGCGCTTTGTTACCGCCGCGCGCCGGTAGCCATTTCTCTGGAAGGCCGGTTACCCGACCTCTCTAGCAGCCTACCCGCAGGCTTTGAACGGGCCGCCCAGCCTGCTGCTTGGCCTTGCTCCGGGTGGGGTTTACCCTGCCACGACTGTCGCCAGCCGCGCGGTGAGCTCTTACCTCGCCTTTTCCCCCTTCCCCCGCCGTGCACAAGCCCGGTGGGGCGGTTTCGCTTTCTGTGGCACTATCCCGCGGGTCACCCCGGGTGGCCGTTAGCCATCACCCTGCCCTGTGGAGTCCGGACTTTCCTCGGGCTCATCGAATGACTCGCCCGCGACTACCTGCCCGGCTCTTCCGCCCGATTATTGTACTACTTACGCACCAAAATGACTTCGTGGTCCTCACTGACGATGACATCGTCGGGAGCCGCGATGTTTAAACGCGAGATTTCCGCCATCGAAAATTCCAAATCCATCCCGACCGACTGGTTCCCGCTGACCGCCACTACCCCAATTCCCCCGGTCGCCCGCTTGCAAGTTTCGTATTCCTGCAGCAAGTCGGCGGGTAGGGTGGCGGCCAGTTCATCTCGCTGGGTTTGCTGGCCGGTCAGTTCCTGCTGCAGTTCGCCGGCAGCGCTGCCCGCTTCGGCTTGTGCTTCGTCGAACTCAACATCCAGTTCCGCACGGCGATTTTCCACCAGTTTCACTTTTTCACTAGCGCGTTCCAACGCGTCCAACGCGTCCAGGGCGCTGTCTTCCAGTTCGCCCTGACGCGTCGCCAACTGAGCGAGTTCGGCTTGGATGCGTTCCATCTCTTTGGGGCTCAACTGGCCCGAGTCCAAGCGTTCGCGTTGAGTTTTCGCCCGTTCTTGAACTTTGCTGACTTCCCCTTCGGCTTGCTTCAAAGCCCGGTTCAAGTCGTTGCGGGCGGAAGTCGCCAAAGCCAGCGCGGTGCGCAGCTTGTCCTGCTCAGCCTTGATTTGTTCCAGACGCGCCGCGGCCGGAATGCTGGCCAGAGCGTGTTTCAAGCCGGCAATCTTTCGATCCAGGACCTGCAGGTCCAAAAGTTTTTCTTGGTCTTCGGGCGCAGCTTTCATTGACTTCTTCCTTGCAGATTATCGGGGTCTTTTCCTAAATCGTAACTTGATTTCAGGTATTAGTTTATCGAACCGTAGACGGCATCGTCCGGCTCGGTCTCATCGTTGGTAACAGTGGGGATATAGGCGTCCCAGGGCTCGGAAATGACCGTGCTGATTTTCGTTTCCAGAGGTTTCCCGATTTCTCCGGCCCACAGGTTCAACGCTGTTTCTAAGCGGGGCAGCCACATCCATTCACTGGCCCAATGCGACGGCATGATGAGGGCGGGAGCCCCGTCCATCTCCAGGAAATCTAGCGCCGGGTGGTGACGCAAATCGGCGGTTACGAACACATCCGCGCCGGCATCTAGGGATGCAGGCAGCAGGGATTGACCCGACCCGCCGCTGACCGCCACCGTCTTGACTGCGCGGTCAAAGTCGCCCGCCACCAGTAAACCTGCTGGTGAATCGGGTAATAGGTTCGCCAGGCGACTGGCGACCTCACCCACCGTGGTGGGCGTGACCGGACCGACTCTTCCGATGCCCAAGGACGTGTCGGCGGGGGCGGGCTGCAGCGGCCGCCAGGTCTGCGGGTTGAGTCCCGCTGCTTGGGCCAGAGCGTCCGCCACCCCATCACGCGCCGAGTCCGCATTCGTGTGGGCGTTAAACAGGGCAGCCCCGCCGCGAATCAGGCGATGTACCACCCGGCCTTTGGCAGTATCCGTGGACACAAAAGAAGTGCCGCGCAGGAACAGGGGGTGGTGCGTAATGACCATCTGGGCCCCCCACTCGAGAGCCTCGTCCACGACCGGCTCGACCGGGTCCACTGCGAGCAGAATCCGCGTCACCGGGTCGCCCCGATCCCCGCAAATCAACCCGACACGATCCCAATCTTCCTGCAGCTCGGGCGCAAAACGCGCGTCCATCCATTCACAAATTTCACCTACGGTCAATCCGGTATTTTGCATACTCTCATCCTAGCGAACTTCGATTTGCCCCCGTTGGTAACCTAGAACAGTGGTCGATTATTCCCCGATGAAATTCCTGCGAGCAGCCGCTTTGCGCCATCCTGGGCGCACTTCGATGATTTGGATCGCCCAGGGAATCAGCGCCGAGACCATCGCTGAGCCTAGTTTTGCCCCGCCGACTTGGAACGTGGCCCAGACGCTGGCACGCGCCACCCAGCTGGCACTCCAGTTTCGATCCTGGGGCGTCGCGCCCGGCGAGCGCGTGGTTGTGATCGGGAAAAACTCCCCGTGGCATCTGCTGACTTTCGTGGCCGCCGCAGCCATTCCGGCGATTACAGTACCGTTGGATCAAAACCTGCCAGCCCCGGAGTTGGCGAAAATCCTGGCGCATTGCGAACCGAAAATCATTATTTGCGACTCCGCCCAGCACGAAAAACTGGCGGACTGTGACCCCACCGCGAACCCTCGCCCCCACCTCGTGACATACTCTGAGCTGGAGGATTGCCTAAAGCCGCGCGATGACTCGACCTCACCCGTGACGTTGGCGCTCGCGGCCACAAAAATGCTCGACAACCTGCCCGAATGCGGGGACGATGTGCCCGGCGCGATTATCTATACCTCCGGCACCTCCGCTCACCCGAAAGGCACGCTGCTGACTTACAAAAACCTGTGGTGGGGCTGCACGAATTTCCGCGAAGTGTTCGAGTATTCTCCGGCCACCGTCGAGGCGGTCACGGCTCCCCTGTCGCATATCGGCGGGTTCAACGGCACGACGACGGATATTTTTTCCCACGGCGGCACGGTCGTCATTTTTGAGAAGTTCGATGCGGCCGCTGTCCTCGCCGCTATCGAGAAGTATCGTGTCCAGATGATGTTCGCGGTGCCGACCATGTACCGGATGCTGGTGCGCGCGGTCCGGCAGGCGGCACAATCCGGACGGCCGATAGACACCTCTCGGTTCACAAAAGCCCTGGTGGGCGGCGCGCCGTGGGATGAACAGCTGGCCGCTGACATGATTGGCTTGGGGTGGAACCCCATCAACATTTGGGGCATGACCGAGCAAAGCGCTTCGGGAGCCGCCCTGACCACGGACGTCATGGCGGGACGCGAACTGGCGGTGGGCCGGGCGTTTCCGCACATCGAGCTGCGCGCTGTTGATGGAGCGGGAAAACCGGTCGAACCTGGGGTGATTGGCCAGCTAGAATGCCGCGGCCCCAGCGTGACGCGGGAATACTTCCGCAATCCGGAACTGAACGCCGCCCTCATTGACTCGCATACGGGCTGGTTACGGACCGGGGATTTGGGATTTTTTGATACTGACGGTTTCCTTCACCTGGTGGGACGCCTGACCGACACAATCAACTCCGGCGGGGAAAAGGTGTTCTCCCAGCGGGTCGCCGCGGTACTCTCGCATCATCCGGGGGTGTCAGAAGCGCGGGTCGTCGGGGTTCCCGACCCGACTTGGGGTGAAATCGTGGCCGCGGTGGTGGTGCAAACCCCAGACACGCCCGAAAACGCGGAACCGCTCAACTTGGAACAACTCCAAGACTTCGCCCGCCCTTACCTGACGAAAGCGGAACTCCCCCGAGCCTTGCGCCTCGTGAACCATATCCCGCTAAACTCGAACGGCAAAACTGACCGGCAAGGGCTATTGGCGCTGTTCCAATAACCCCAAAACACCCTCCCACACACTCAGGCGCGCGATTGCCGCTGTTTTTCCCGTTCCACGACCGCTTCGGCTTCCTGACGAGC
Organism: Mobiluncus sp.; assembly: GCF_985070215.1. Classification (NCBI taxonomy): domain Bacteria; kingdom Bacillati; phylum Actinomycetota; class Actinomycetes; order Actinomycetales; family Actinomycetaceae; genus Mobiluncus; species Mobiluncus sp. The sequence goes on from NZ_CFKZQR010000008.1 coordinate 58,108, forward strand.
CGGCGGGCGGTCCTGTTCCAGATGCGCGAACTGGGGCGGAATGAAACGCTCGTAGTGCCGCATCGCTTGGGCCCACAGCTTGCCGGCACGGTACGAGGAGCGCACCAGCGGCCCCGACATGCACGCAGCGAACCCCATACCCAACGCCAGCTCCTTGAGCTGCACAAATTCTTCGGGCTTGACCCAGCGCGCCACCGGCAGGTACCGCTCGGAGGGGCGCAGGTATTGGGTCAGGGTTAAGATATCTACCCCCGCGTTCAGCATATCGCGCATGGTCGCTTCGATTTCCTCGGGTTCTTCGCCCAGCCCCAGCATCAGGTTCGACTTCGTGATGAGCCCGAACTGTTTGGCTTGGGTGATGACGTCCAGGGAGCGCGCGTAGGTGAACGCGGGACGCACCGTGTGCATCAGGCGGGCCACAGTTTCCAAGTTGTGGCCAAAAACTTGGGGCTCGCTGGCAAAGACTTCCTCCAGGGCGGCAGATTTGCCTTGAAAATCATCGACCAGCAGTTCCACTCCGGTTTCTGGACAGAGCGCGCGAATCTGGCGTACGGACTCGGCATAGAGCCACGACGCCCCGTTTTCCAGGTCATCGCGAGACACCCCGGTGACCGTCACATACTTCAGCCCCAGATGCTTGACCGTTTCCGCGAGGCGGCGCGGCTCGTCGCGGTCGTAGCCCTCCGGCTTACCCGAAGCCACGTCGCAAAACCCGCACCGGCGCGTACACACGGCCCCGCCAATGAGGAAAGTCGCCTCCCGGTCTTCCCAGCATTCAAAAATGTTGGGGCATCCCGCTTCGGCGCAAACCGTGTGCAGCCCCGCCCCCTGCATGAGGGAACGCATTTCCTGGTATTCCGGCCCGGCTTTTGCCACCACCCGCAGCCAGCGCGGATGGTTCTCACGAGGTTGGCGTGCGTTGGCCACTTCCTGGCGCAACGGTTTTCGATGCTGCGCGGACTCCAGCGTGGACATAGTGGCTCTCCCTCAGTCGGTTTGGGGACATTCTCTGTTCATTTTACCCACGTTTTCCGCCAGCCTCACCACCGTTCCCCCGACAGTACACACAGCACACGCTACAAAACAATCCGGGAACCTCACCACGCGGTGAAGTTCCCGGAAAGTCTGTTGACCCGGTCGGGCTAGCGCGCTACAAACACCGGATTGTCGGCGAAAGCCTCGTCAGCAGCGGTGTTAGCGGCGATGTAACCAAAGACCAGCGCGGCCCCGATGGAGGTGCCTCCGGCCGTGTAGGTGTGGCCGATGACCGACTTGGTCGTGTTGCCGGCCGCCATCAGACCGGGGATAACACTGCCGTCCTCACGAGTGACGCGGGCTTTGGTGTCGATGACCAAACCGCCAGCCGTGCCGATATCGCCGGGGTACACCTGGGTGGCATAGAACGGACCCTTTTCCAAGCGCCCCAGCGAGGGGTTCGGGTGATGGTAGCGGTTGGCATAGAACTTGTCGTGTTCGTTTTCGCCACGATGGAAGTCCTCGTCGATGCCGCGGTCGGCGAAACCATTGAACCGCTCAATCGTCTCTGCTAAGGCGTCTGGCGGCACGTCGATAGCTTCGGCCAGCTCATCCAGGGTGTCACGGCGCACCAGGGCACCGGATTCGTAATAGAGGTCGGGCAGTTCCACGCGGGGCATGTGACCGTAGGCAAAGAAGTATTTGTTACGGAACTGCTGATCGAAAATCAGCCATGCCGGCATGTTCTCGGCGTCGCCCTCACCTTTCCCAAAGATGCCGCCGTACAGGCCTTGACCAGCCGCGCAATAGGGCAGGGCTTCGTTCATGAACCGCTTGCCCTTGCCGTTGACCATCAGGGTGTGCGGCAGGGAACGATCGGGAATGATGAAGCGTTCCTCATCCTCAATCACGATGGGCTGGAACCCTTCGGTGCGCGGCAACTTGATGACCGGCGACCAGATGGCGTCAGCCATGTTGTCGATGGCCGCGCCATGTTTCATGCCCAGTTCGATACCGTCGCCCGTGTTGCCTTCCACGCCCACGGTCCAGGTGCCGGTGATGGGGTGGCGTTGATACTTTTGCCGCATCGCTTCGTTGCGTTCAAAGCCGCCACAAGCCAGGATGACGCCGTGGGTCGCGTTGATTTGGTACCGGGTGCCGTTGTGTTCCAGCACGACACCGGTCACCCGCTCCTCCCCTTTGCCTTTCTTGCCCGCATCGCCGTCTCCGGTGAGGAAGTCGACCAGGGCGTTTTGCAGTTTCACTTCCACTCCCTCACGCAGGACGGAGTACATAATGGCAGCGGTCAAGCCCGCGCCCATAGTGAGCGGGCGAGTGCCTTTGGCGTAATGTTTCAGGTTGCGCCACAGCAGTTTCATGCCACGCACCCAGGGACGCGGGTCGGTCATTGCCAGCAACAAATCGGCCGAATCATAGGAGTTCATATCCACCGGAGACATGGGGCGGAAGTACGCTTTGACGTGCGTTTTCTCCCACGGCCCCAACAGGCGGGAATCGAAAGCGCCCGCTTCGACGCCGCGCCCGGTTTTGGCCGCGCCCGGGGCGTCCAGCCAATAGTCGGGGTAGCCTTCCATCCGCCTAAACTCCAGGTGGGGGCACGAAGCGGTGAGGAAGTCCATGCACTTCTTGCCTTCCTCCAGGAAGGTGTCAATCATTTCATCGCTGGTGCAGTCACCCACCGTTGCTTTCATGTACTGGCGGCCCAGGTCAGTGGAATCCGAGCCTCCCAAACGGGCGAAAACGTTGTTTCCGGGTACCCACACCATGCCGGCGGATTTGGAGGTCGAACCTCCCCACTGGTCGCTTTTTTCGACCATCAATACTTTCAGACCACGCCTCGCGGCGGTCAGAGAAGCGGACAGGCCGGCAGCTCCGGAACCAACGACGATGACGTCATAGGTATCTTTGCTGGGACGGCCAAAGGGTTTACGAGCTGAAGACTTCTTTGTGTTCATAAGCTAAATGCTAGACCACTTCGACGGCTCGCGTCAGGGTCTTCGGTCCCTAAATTTCTGAAAACGGAGCCAGCAGGGGGGCGAGTTTCGCGGTGAGCTGGCCCACCAGGACTTTTGCGGCGGTGTCGAAGTCGGTTTCGATCCCCTCCTCGAACAGGGAGGTGACCCCGGCATCGTTGAGCCCGCAGGGAATAATGCCCGTGAAAGCGCGGTTGAAATCCGGGTGAATGTTGAGCGCCAGCCCGTGCAGGGTTGCGTTTTGTACGACTTTCAAGCCGATGGCGCACAGTTTACGGTCGCGTCCCGTCCCTCGCTCGGCGGCGGTGCGCCCCGCGGCGTCACGGTAGCGCAGCCACACTCCCGCCCGGCCCTTCACAATCTCAACGTCCAAGCCCCAAGTGTCGCGAACCGCGTCGATGACCGCGCCTTCCACCGCGCGAATGTAGGCAATCAAGTCCACCGGCTCGCGCAGCCTCACCACCGGATAGACCACCAGCTGACCCGGCCCGTGCCAGGTGAGCGACCCGGCCCGGTCTGTGCGAATGACCGGCAAGTCTTTGTTGATGAGGTCGCAGTCGTGGGTGTTGCGCCCGGCGGTATAAGTCGGTTCAAACTGTCCCAAGATGAGGGTGTGGTCAAGTTCCCCGTCCCGCACCTGCGCCCAAGTGTCGCGCTGAATCCGGTCCGCTTCCTGGTAAGACACCAGCCCTCTGGGCAGCAAATTTTCCACTCGCACGGGGTTTACTCTATCGCGAGGCTAAGCACAACGCGCAAGCGCGGCAATGTGACTGGGTGGATAGAACCAAGGAGGGCTGGTTGTAACTAGTGAGAGGATGCGCCGCGATGAGGGGAACACCCACGCTACTTTTGTTTAGCAGAAGGGCTGGTTGTTGAGTCGGGTTCTTCCAGTATGGTGGTAATTATTTCGGATTCATCATAAATATATATATTATTAATTGAATATATGATTTTGTCTTTGCCAACATTAGGGAGTTTGAAAGTCCACAGAATTTTCCCTTTATCATTATAGGCTCTGACGCTACCGGAACCAATAGTCAGATACCCGTCCTGGCCTGCCTCTATTTCATCTGACGCAAGGGTTTTAACTGATTTCCCAGAGTATAGGTCGAACTGTTGATAACTCCACGCATTTTTATCTTTTTGATAAATAGCCGCATAAATGAACTTATCATTGAATGAGAACAGGTAAGCGTGCTTCGACCATACAATCTTACCCGTGTCATCGAGTAATTCTATGATGTCTTCGCTGTCATTTTCACCCCAGACCTGTCGCAGGAATAACCCGTCTTTTACAGTTATAAACCTAAGATCCTTATCTTGCGGATTACTCTTGGTCAGTTTTGTCAGTTCCCGTCCGGATTCCCTATCAAAGATCCTACCATCGCCTGCAACATATTTTTCATTTGCCCAAATTGTCGGCGCTTTGCCTTCTTCGACTTTACTTACAGACTTTTCCCAGTTCTTTTTATCAAAGGAATACGTTCCACTGAATGCCATTAATGAATGACTGCTCGACGCATAGAGACGACCCTGTTCATCTGCATACACAAATACTTGTGATGAAAACTCTTTTCGAGCTAACAGGCTACCGTCGAAAGCGTCATAAACCTTGATAAAATCATCCAATACATTTTTGTTTTCTTCATCCCAGTAGAAGTCATGCATATAAAATGCCTCATTATTGAGTCGAAATATTTTACAGTCGGACCTGGTACAGGGAATCCTCTTGCTCCACACTGTTTCATTCGTTTGAGGGTCTACAGCCGTGACGACAAAGTCCTCATCCCAATAAATGACAATGTCCTTTTTACCGGAGAACACCAGAGAGCCGACTGCACCTTCGTGCTTTATCGTTTTCGCTACTGGTTGACTCTGCGGAATCTTGACTGTCCAATCGGTGAGCAACGTGTTCTCCTTCTGGTGGAGGTAGAACCACGCTCCGGCTGCGACACCGCCAGCAACCAGTAGCAAAACCAGCAGTACAATCATGAAGTTCCGTAATTTATGCGACTTTTTCTTCGGTGCAGTTTTCGTTTCTGCCGTCACCGATGCATCCTCCGGGCTCTTACCGGTCTGTGCTTCTTCCGTTGTCTTGGCCGCATCCTGACCAGCATCAGAGATCTCGCCAGGGGACTGGGCAGTGTCTATCGCTTTAGTATCTGGGGTAATCTGACCAGATTGTTCGGATTGACCAGTTGTTTCCATGGAATTTCTTTCATCAGTGCCGAAGTGAGACAGACCCGTAAGGGCAGCAACATTTAATTTAGCTTAAAAGCAGGTTTTGCAAGGCAAATCAGCACCCCGGACTTTCAGCGCCCCAATCGCGGGTTTTCTGATTAGTGACTTTACCCAATCCCCGCCATCAATAATCCTCTGAACTGCGATTTCGGTTGTCTTGGGGACCCCAGAGAGACTCAGTGCTTTTGCTAAGCAAAATCACCACCCGCTCGAAATCTTCGATTTCTCACGCCAGCGCCTGAAAACGCTGTCGCGTTTTCGGGCGGCGCTGCCCCTCACGGGTTCGACTCCCTCTGACCCGTAAATTGTTTTGTGAGGATGGGGATAAACCCCATCCTCACAAAAACCTGGTGGACCCAGAGGGACTCGAACCCCCGACATCCACGGTGTAAACGTGGCGCTCTAGCCAACTGAGCTATAGGTCCTAAAGGTTTGCGTGAAACGCAAACACGAGACTATTGAGAATAACATTTGCCACGGCAAGTTGCGAACCGACCGCCCTGAATCACTCCGCAAAAATGATCTCTCCACCACCTCTGGGCTCCCCCACCGGTAGGCTTGTATCCGAAGGCCACCCCACGTCTTCTGCAGTTCCCGCAACAACGACTCTTTTACCGTTGTAAGGAACCCACTCGGGGGTGGTGTCAACGCTATCTACGCCCGCATAATATGCACCCACACAGAGCAGCTTCGCCGAACCAGTTTGCATGCCGCTTCCATCCCCGCTCATGCCTGTCACTGTTTGTGTCCCATCAAAGACCAGAATCGCGTATTTTTCATACTTAAATGTCCCGCTATAGTCGGGATTTGGATCTGAGACGCCTTGAAAACCGACTAGCTCTGCGTGATTCATAATCCGGATGGTACCTTCAAACACCTGCTTGCCTTGGGCTTTGGCCGCTGCAATAGCCTTGGCTTTCTGATCCGCAGACTTACCCCTTGCGGGTTGCTTAGCCCCCGCAGCACCGGTCGGCCCCGCCAGTTTCTGCAAGGCCGAACGATCCGAAACATCCAACCACTGCAGTTCGGTTCCATCTGTGTCCAAAACTGGGGAGGACTCACCAAACGTGGAGTCACAATTTTCGCTCTCTACCAGTTCGGAGCCTTGCAACACCATACGATTGCAGTACCACTGGGGATTCGAGGCGCTGCCTAGGGCTTGAATAATCCCATTCCCAGCTTTACTCCCCAAAATGAAGGCCCGCGTGCCTCCACCTGCGGCAACCCCATCCAGGAGGACATTCGACGGTGCTTTAAACGGATTTTCCGACCCGTCTGCGGAGAAAACTTGCACGTTGAGCAGGCCATTGCCATCATCAGCACCGAATAACAGTTCAGGGATACCGTCCCCATTCATCTCAGTCAGGGCGTATTTATACACTCCACTTGAATTGTACAAATCTAACGCAGTCAGATACTTGGTGGGGGCATCCAGTATTTCGGTGTACTGCGCAAAGGCCATTTGCAGTTTCTGAGCCTGTGAACCCTTCTGGACTGTCGCGGTCTTTCCTGCAGCCGAGGACGTCCCGGCAGCCCCTTCACCGCCGACGGAACCCTTCCCGAGCAACGCCACCAACAAAATAATCCCAGCAACCACTAACAGCGCCAACGCAACTATGATGCCAATCAACGGTACATTACGGCTCTTTGCGACCGCATTCGCTTCCGGACGTGGGGGCGGCGTGGGGTTGGATTCAAACGGAATCGGTGCAGGCGGCATCGGGTCAGACATAACTTCCTACTTTCTGCATGACGGCATGTTTAGATTAGCATCACCAAAACGCCCTCCGTTACAGTAGGGAAGGCGATTATCCGCAGCTTTAGAATCTGGCCCACGCTAGGCCACGGTTTTCACCAGGACCGAGCCTTCATCCGTGAATCCCAACCGTTTGAAGTAGCCCACATCACTGGTGGTATCGGGGGTGATTTCAACTTCGGTGGCTGCAATTTCCGCGAACAATTCCCGGTCGGAATACACATGCTTGCCGGGGGTCAGGTCACGGAACCGTTCAGTCACAAAATCCAAGACAATACGGCAGCGGCCCTCCGCGGCGGCTTGCAGTGCTAAAACACCCACGATTTCCTCCTGATAGAGCACCAGGAAAACACTGGCGCCACCCAAGGACTCCGCTGAAAACTGCGGATAGGCTTGGAGGATGTCTTGGTGGTTACGCTCCACGAAACGCTGCACCACCGGGGCTTCACCCGAGGTACCCACAACTTCATAGACCCGCTCGCCCTCGCTATCGCGACGGTACAAGCGCCACAGCCAGTACACGTTGATCAGCACGATGGCACCGTTCATCACCATATAAGGCCAGATACCGAAATACGCGTTATAGACCGTGGCAATCAGCGAGCCCGTCAGGTTCAAAATCCGAAACTTGCGCACACTGGGAATCATTAAAGACACCACTACCAAGATGGATCCGACCCACCCGATTATTTCCCATACCGGCATATATGCATTCTCCTGATTAGTACACGAAATGAAGCATTCCATCGTACTCGGCTTTGTCCGGCATCGTGGAGGTTTTCGCGTGACAAAAAATCTCTGGGACGCAAAACCGGTTTCCCGCTGAAACTTCGCAGTATCCTAACCGTGATGGTCAAAGTATCCGCCCGCAGGCAATTTCCCCAGTACGGCGAAGCATTCTTCCGTATTCCTGCCCTCGCGCTCACCTCCGCGGATTCGGTGCACCCACATCGCTTGCTGGCATTCTTTGATGCCCGGCCCGACTTCCATGACCTTCCCGGCCCCATCTCCGTACTGACCTGCTCTAGTGATGACTTGGGGATTTCCTGGACACCATATGTTCCGTTGATTTCAGCCCGTGACGGATGGGGTTTTGGCGATGCTTGCCCGGTGGCCCTGCATGATGGAGGGGTACTTTGCGGTTACGTGGCAAGTCAGGGAATGAGTTTTTGGGATGATGCCGCTGCCGGAAGCAATTGGAAACTTTATGTCTGTTTAAGCGAGGACACAGAAACCTGGGTACATCGAGACATCACCGCGCAGCTGTGGACTGAGGAGACTGGGAACCTCTTCTTTGCATCCGGAAATGGCATTCAGCTCACAACTGGTTCGCACCGGGGACGGATTCTTCTGCCGATGGTGGAACGTCGGGTTAACTCCCCAGAAATCAAAGCCCTCATCGTGTTTTCTGATGACGGCGGAGCCACCTGGCAACGTGGCGGGACCTTGCTTGGCGGGGACGAAAGCAAGCTGTTGGAACTTCCCCACGGAGATATTTTGATGAGCTCCCGCGCTTATCCGCAACGCCTGTGGGCGCTCTCAACCGATGGAGGGCAAACTTTGACGATGCGGACCTTGCAGGTAAAGGACCCCGGTTGCAATGCGGGATTAGCCATGTATCACGGAACACTGGTCCTCACCAGCCTAGACCCGCCCGAGGAGTCTCCGGAGGTACCTCCCGACCAGGATTTGGACCCATCTCGCGGAAAGAGCCACGACCAATTACAAGACTGGTTTTCTCGCAGGAACTTGGTTGTCCGACTGGGAACCCTCCCGGAGCCACCCACGAGCCCTCTCGACCCCGCTGAGATTAGCTGGGGTGAGCCCCACGTCATTGACGCGGGTCCCGCCGCCTACTCCGTGTGCGCCACGCTAGGCGACCGGATTGCCGTGATGTGGGAGACCGGTCAGCAGAGCGGGGGTTCGCGCTCCCCCTACGGGTCTATTGCCTTCACCACTCTCGAATAGGCTCAATCACCGGGAAACCGCAACCGCGCCTCGGTGCGGCGCACGCCTCGTATGATCGTAAAAGACAGGTCATTTCACCCAGCGTGGCTTCGACTGGCACGGATATACTTGCTGTTTGTGTCTCATTCTCACTCGATTTCTCGGATTTCTCGGACTCAAGAGGCCTCGACGACTTCGCCCGCCTCGCGCCTGGCAATGGTGGTTGCCCTGGGCTTAATTACGGTCTTGACCTTGGCAGGAGTGGTTTGGCTCTGGCCCGATTGGCATCATCTGCAGGAAGTCCGCCAGATGAACTTCAGTTTCGCGACCGCTCCGGGAGTTTCCTACGAACGCGCTAACATCGTGAAACTGGAGCCGAAGTGTCGAGACACCGACATCGCCCCTTCTGACGTACAAAGCCACCTGGACGACTGCGTTCGCCTGACGGTACGCCTAACCAGCGGACCGGATTCCAACCAGGTTGCCACCCTGGAAGCGGTCGGACCCGGCGCGCATTCGAACCTAGCTCCCGGCGACACCATCCAAGTTATGCGCTCACCAGGAGAAAAACCCGGCACTGCCACATACACCTTCACCGGCGTCCCCCACGACCTGCCGATTATCCTCTTTGCCGTCCTGTTCGCCGTGGTAGTTCTGGCTGTCGCCCGCGTCAAAGGAGCGCTCTCACTGGTGGGACTGGCTTTCGCGACCGTGGTGATTGTGTACTTCATGCTGCCTTCCCTAGCCAGCGGACGGCCCGGCATCTGGGTCGGAGTGGTCGGATCGTGTGCCATCATGCTCATCGTCATTCACGTCGCCCACGGCATATCTATGCGGACCGCATCCGCCCTGCTGGGCACCGTGTGCGGTTTGGGGCTTTCGGCCTTGCTGGGCGCCATCGCGGTGAAAAGCGCGCACATTTCGGGTTACATCGATGAAACCTCCTTTGACTTGTCCGCTGCCATTCCGCACCTCAACATGAGCCAGCTGTTCGTTGCTGCCACTATCCTGGCGGGGCTGGGGGTGCTGAATGACGTGACCATCACCCAAGCCTCGGCGGTGTGGGAACTGAGATTGGCCGCCCCGACTTATACCCGCCGCGAAATCTATCAAAGCGCTATGCGTATCGGCCGGGACCACATCGCTTCGACGATTTACACCATTGTTTTTGCCTACACCGGCGCGGCGCTCTCTACGGTGATGCTGATAGTTTTGTTCTTTGAACGCTCGCTCAGCGACCTCTTCACGACGGAGGCTCTCGCTGCCCAAGCCTTGCAAATATTGGCTTCCGGCTCCGCCCTCATCGCCAGCGTCCCCATCACCACCGCTATCGCCACCCTGGCGGTACGCAAACCCACCGGGCCCGTGAATGAAATTCGCGATTAAATCGGGGTTGCTGGTCTATAGAACCACCTACCCCGATTTAATCCCCGATTTCTCACGCCCCCGCCCGGTAACGCCCGACACGCCCGGCAGCGGGCACACGAAAAGCCCTCGTGTTTTCAGCAAAAAGAAACCCCCTGAACCGAGCAAAGAGGCAGTTCAGGGGGTATTTATTTAGTAGCGGGGGCCGGATTTGAACCGACGACCTCCGGGTTATGAGCCCGGCGAGCTACCGAGCTGCTCCACCCCGCGTCAAGCGACCCGTACACTTTACCAGTTCTGAGGTTTTACCTCAACTTGGAGGGCGCCACGGGTCGAGGTCACAAGCACGTTGCGGCACTTTCCGGGTCCGCTGAAGGTTTCCCCTGCCCGGCACTTTCCACCTCAGCTGGCGGTTTTCCGCGGCCGGCACTTTCCGTGTCAGCTAGCGGATTTGCGGGGTTGGGGACGGGCGCTGGCTGCCGCGGTGGATTTCGCCTTGGGACTAGCCGCCGGGGTCGCCGCGCCGCTGGGCTCGGTAGTCGGCTGGACGTTGGGCGTGTCGCCGGGATTCGCCGGCTGGGTCGCGTCGGGAGCCTCCGGCAGTCCGCCGCCGAAGGTCAAAGCCTGCTGCAGCTGTTGCTTCAGCTCGGTTTGCGCCTTGCCGTAGGCTTCCCAATCGCCCGCTTTCATGGCCGCATCCGCATCATCCATCGCCTTGCGTGCGCCCTGCAGAGCCGCCTGGAGCTGCTGCTGCGGCGTCAAACTCGGTTCGGCAGGGTTCTCGCCATTGCCCTCAGCGCCGGCTCCCGGCACCTCATTTTCGGAAGTCTGCACCCCGGCGTCTCCGCCGAAGAGCTGATCGAGGGAAGCCTGCAGAGTCGGGGCGAATCCAATCTTGTCACCGAACGACGTCAACACGAAGCGCAGCAACGGATAGGTGGTACCGGATTGGGCCTGGACATAGACCGGCTGGACATACAGCAGCCCCCCGCCGACCGGCAAAGTCAGCAAGTTGCCGCGAACGACCTCGGTAGACTGCTGGGACAGCAGGTTCAAGGTTTGCGAAACCGTATCGGTGGTCTTGAACTTGTTGGATACTTGGCCCGGACCGGGAACTGCCAGGTCCGAAGGTAGGGACAGCAGCCGTAGCTTGCCGTAACCGTCACGTACCTTGCCGGGCTCTGACCCCGTTTCCGAGTCCACCGTCAAATACCCGGTCAACACGTTTCGGTCTGACTGACCGTAGGGAATGTAGGTCGAATACAGCGAGAACTCGGTCGATTCCTGGCCGGGAGCTTTCATGGTCAGGTAGTAGGGAGGCTGCAGCGCCGACAGGACGGTTTGCGAACCTTCGTGAGTCGGGTCGTCAGGCAGTTTCCAGAAGTCAGAACCGGAATAGAACGAACGCGGATCGGTCGTGTGGTAGCGCGCGATGAGGTTTCGCTGCACCTTGAACAGGTCCTCAGGATACTTAAAGTGCGCCATCAAATCGCCAGAAACCGAACTCAGCGGCTCAATCTGGCCGGGGAACACTTTGCCCCAAGCGTTGACGATGGGGTCTTTCGCGTCCCACTGGTACAGGTGAACCGAACCGTCATAGGCATCAACCACGGCTTTCACGGAGTTGCGCATGTAGTTCACGCTGTTCATGACTTGGTAGCCGGAGCCGATGTTGCGCGAATCGGAAATGGAGGCGTTCAAATCCATGTGGTTTGAATACGGGTAAGAGTTCGAGGTCGTGTAGCCGTCAACAATCCACACCACCCGTTTCGGCGTTTTCGGGTCGCCGTCCATGTCCACGACCGCGGGATACGCCCGCGAATCCAAGGTCAGGTAAGGGGCGACTTTCGCCACGCGTTGTTCGGGGGAACGGTAGAACAGGATTTGCGAGGAGTTATTGACCTGTTGAGAAAAGAAAATCTCAGAGGAGCGGAACTTGAGGGCATACATGAGCCTCTCCCACAAGTTACCCACGCTCGGCCCGCCTTGACCCGTGAAAGTGTTGTTAACGCCCTTGTCCTGAGTGACGTCGGAGGGGTAATCAAACTCCCGTTTCGGCGCGCCCTTTGGCGCCCCCACGATGGAATAGTCCGGTGAGAACTGGCCGAAGTAAATCCGCGGCTCATATTCACCCAGCTCACCTTGGGAGGGGATACCTTTTTCCCAGAAGGCCGGGGAGCCGTCCCCTTCGACTTTGGAACCGTAAGCGGTTACGACCCCGAAGCCGTGGGTGAACACCGTGTGCTGGTTGACCCAGGACTTTTGGGAATCACCCAACTGGTTCGTATCGAGCTCGCGCACCGCGATCACGGTGTCTTGCGGCTTGCCGTCAATGGTGTAGCGATCCACGGCCAGGTTGGAGGCGAATCGGTAGTACTGCCGGTTTTGTTCCATCTGGCCAAAAGTGCGGGACACGACCGAGGGGTCCAGCAGACGAATCGAGGCGGTAGACTCGCTATCCGACCGGAGCTGGCCGGCAGTAGCCTCCGTGGTCGCCTTATAGGTTTCTTCCTTTACGTCAGCGATTCCGAACGCGTCACGAGTCGCTTTGATGTTGTGAGCGATGTAGGGCGCTTCAAGTTCCTGCGCGGACGGATCGACTTGGAACCGCTGCACCAGCCACGGGTAAAGGCCACCCACCAGCAGCGAGGACAGCACCATGACGCCGACCCCGGTGGCGGGAATGACCCAAGACTTCCGAAAAGCCCCGATGATGAACAACACGGCAATGACCAGGGAAATCCCCACCAAAATGTTCTTGGCCGGCAGCACGGCATGAATATCGGTGTAGGACGCCCCTGAAAACTTATCGTGCACCCCCAGAAGCAGCACGAAGCGATCCAGGTAGTAGCGCAGGCCGATAATAGCAGCCAAGATTGCCAGCAAAACCGAGATGTGAATCCGGGTGCGGTCGGGAATCTCAGCAATTTTGGTGGACAGGTTGCCCTGCAGGTAGTAGCGAGCCAACGTAAACAGCCCAGCGGTCACCACCACATAGAACAGCAGGGTGGTCAGCTCGGAAAACACCGGCAGAGAGAACACAAAGAATGACGAATCCCGGGCGAAAATGGGATCCTTGACCCCAAAGTCATTCCGGTGGAACCACGCGGCGAACAACTCCCACTGCGAAATCAACGGGGTGGCCACCATCAGGCCCACCACCAGCGGTAATACCACAATCAGGAACTTGCGCCACGGTTGCAAAGTATCGTGCAGGGCTGCCACCGCGGGACGCTCGGAGCGGCGAGTGGCACGCCGGAATTCTTCTTCCAAATCCGCCGTATCAAAGACCGTGTCGAACTCGGCGTCCAGATCAATAATCTTTTCCGAATCGGAGGGCTTGTCGGCGCCTTTACTGCCTGCCGACTTTTCCCCAGGATAGAGCGTTTCGTCACTTTGCTGGCCCGGTTTTTCCTGTTTAGCGGAATCCGGGGTCGTTTTGTTGCTCTCACGCTGAATCTTGCGTTTCGCCGCGTCCATCTTACGTTCCGCGCCGCGGCGTTTCTTAGCTTTACTGCGCTGCGAAGCATCAGGGCTCGCCTTCGCTGCAATCATCAAGTTCACCCAGGTCACGGCGGCCGCCAGCAGCATCGCCACAACCACCAAGCCAATGCGCCAACCCCAGGCCGTCAACACCACGGAAATCCGACCGAGCTGCTGA